>DAOMFV010000003.1:0-91832 GCA_035430005.1 Gemmatales bacterium | reverse complement strand
TTCCAGAAGAAAGGAGACGGCTCCACTCTTGTTTGGTGACGTACCAATGATCCGAAGCCCCGGCACTTCCTGTAGCCGGCGTTCCATATACTTCAACAACGTTTCCTCATGCTGGGCGATCTTCGCAAGTCCGAGCTGATTGATGTAATCAATAGCAGCCCCCAACCCAATGGCCCCGGCGATGTTCGGTGTGCCTGCTTCAAACCTATTGGGAAGATCTGCGTAGGTCGTCTTCTCGAATGTCACCCGCTTGATCATGTCACCGCCACCCTGATAGGGTGGCATCTTCTCCAGCAAATGGCGTTTTCCGTAAAGCACGCCAATGCCTGTGGGGCCATAAATCTTGTGGCCGGAGAAGGCATAGAAATCAACATCAAGTGCAGGCAGATCAGTGACGTGATGGGCGACCCACTGGGCACCATCGACGAGAACGACTGCACCCACACCGTGTGCCATCCTGGCAATGGTTGCAATATTGTTAATCGTTCCCAGCGCATTGGAAAGGTGTGTGACAGCAACAATCTTCGTTCGGGGCGAAAGCAGTTTCTGGAACTCGTCCATTCGCAATTCGCCGGCATCATTGATGGGAATGACCCTGAGCGTCGCACCATACTGTTCGCAGGCCAGTTGCCACGGAACGATGTTCGAGTGATGCTCCATCGTTGAGATGATGATCTCATCGCCTCGTTTGACCAGAAGGCGACAAAGTGATGCAGCTACAAGATTGATGCTCTCCGTGGTGCCACGAGTGAAGATAATCTCACGGGTATCCTTGACGTTCAGGAACCTGGCCACCTTCTCTCGGGCCTGTTCGTATGCTGCGGTTGCTTCCAGGCTCAGGAAATAGTTACCTCGATGGATATTGGCGTTCTGCTGCTCGTAGTATCGATCCATCGCTTCCAGGACGGCACGAGGCTTCTGCGTTGTCGCACCACTGTCGAGGTAGACCAGTTCTTTGCCCCGAATCGATTGCTCGAAAATGGGAAAATCCCGGCGAGCATCGATCATGCTCGAAGGCGGAACGGTCTTGGATTCAAGTTGGCTCACGATGGTGCTCATGAATGAATCATACTCGATTCGCTAGACAGGGAGGAAGCGCTTCTCCAGGATGTCGCGCAAAGCAGGCACTTCGACTTTGCCGATAATATCGTTGGCGAAGGCGTAGGTGAGGATACCTTGAGCCTCGTCTTTACCCAGGCCGCGGGAACGGAGATAGAACATCATCTCGGCGTCAAGCTGACCAACCGTTGCCCCATGCGTGCATTTGACATCATCAGCAAAGATCTCAAGCTGAGGCTTGGTATCAATCATGGCATCAGGCGAGAGCAGCAGGGTTTGGTTGGTCTGCTTGGCATCGGTCTTCTGGGCATCCTGGCGAACGAAGATCTTGCCGTTGAAGACACCCTTGCCCTTTCCAGCGATGATGCCCTTGTATACTTCATGGCTGTTACAGTGGGGCATGGCGTGATCAATAGTGGTGTGATTATCAATCAGCCGCGATCCATCCACGGTGTAAAGGCCGTTGAGGGTGCATTCACCGTTCTCAGCAGTGAAGCAGGCGAACAGATCGTTGCGTACCAGTCCGCCGCCAAGCGTGAAGCAATGTGAGCGGAAGTAACTCCCACGAGCCAGGCGAGTGTGCTGAGAGGCGAAGTGGAAGGTTTTTTTGCTCGCTTCGTTGAGCCGATAGTGATCCAGCCGAGCTTCGTCAGCCAGAATATACTCGCTGACAGCGGTGGTGCAATCGGCCTGCTCACCTAGTGTCTGATACGTTTCGATGATGGTCGCCTGGCTGTGCTTCTCAGCGACGACAAGGATGCGGGGGAAACTCATTCGCCCACGTCCCGATTCGATGAACGCCAGGTGAATGGGCTGCTCAACGACACAATTCTTAGCCAAATGGATGAACACGCCATCCTGGACGAAGGCAGTGTTAAGCGCTGCGAACGTATTGTTCTCAAAGTGAGCGTGACGAGCCAGGGCAGCTTCCACTTGATCGGGCCTGGCCTTGATAGCCTCGCTCAAACTCATCACCGTGCAACCGGTCGGCAGTCCAGAAAGTCTCGAGAGAGTGTCTTCGACGAATCCGTCGACAGAGACGATTTGCCAGGCTTCCTTCCAGGCCGGCAGTTGCTGCTTCAGTTCAGGCAGGTCAATGCCGTGGTGAGAAATGGCAGGAACAAAGGGATGCTGAAACAACGAGGTGAGCGGCGTGAACCGCCACTCTTCGTCTCGCGAGCCGGGAAAGCCGAGCTGATCGAACCGGGCAATGCCGGCACTGCGCAGCCGGCGAAGAAAGGGAGTATCGCTACCTGCCAGTTGCCGTTCGAGGCCCTCGAATGCATTAAGCAGTTCGGCTTTCTTAGATGTCTGCTCCACCGCGGGATGAATAGTCTTCATGGTGTTCCTTATCAGGCGGTAGCCAGTTGCCTTTTGAGTTCAGCCTTGATGCCGTCGTAGCCCTTGTCTTCCAGTTCCAGGGCGAGTTCCTTGCCGCCCGATTTGACGATGCGGCCATCGACCAGCACGTGAACAAAGTCGGGGACGATGTAATTAAGCAAGCGTTGGTAGTGGGTAATGACGATGATGGCACGATCCGGACCGCGCAGGGCGTTGACGCCATCAGAGACGATCTTCAGTGCGTCGATATCGAGGCCGGAATCAGTCTCATCAAGAATGGCGAGCTTGGGATCGAGCACAGCCATCTGGAAGATTTCGTTCCGTTTCTTCTCGCCGCCGGAGAAGCCTTCGTTGACCGGGCGTTTAAGAAGTTCCTCACTCATGTGCATGTGCTTGAGTTTCTCCCTCACCAGCTTCATGAATTGTGCGGCATCAAGCTCAGGTTGACCACGATACTTACGGATGGAGTTGAGCGCGGCCCGCAGGAAGTAGGTGTTGCCCACGCCAGGGATTTCGACCGGGTACTGGAACGCCAGGAACAGTCCCTCACGGGCCCGCTCTTCGGGTTCCATGTCGAGCAGATTTTTGCCTTCAAAGGTAACAGTTCCTTCGGTGACATCAAAGGCTTCTCTCCCGGCCAGTACGCCGGCCAGCGTGCTCTTGCCGGAACCGTTCGGCCCCATGATGGCATGTACTTCGCCGGCATGGACATCAAGGGAGAGGCCTTTGAGGATTTCTTTCTGCTCTACACGGGCATGGAGGTTATCGATGTTAAGCATTGTTACCTTCAGGTTAGTTGGTCTCTTCCGCGACTTGGACGATGCGAACGAGTCGATCAACAGGAATGATCTCGAACGAAACAGAAAGCGGCCTGAGATGAAGAACTCGTTTGTTACGTTGAATGAAGCCTTGATTCTCAGCATCTCGTTTCAAGAGTTCATCAATCTTGTCAGACGCTGACGAAATGAGAGATCGTCTATTTGATCGTCTCCAGATGTCTGCTAAGTCATCCAAGGCACTTGGCAACCAGACAACAGTCCATTTCATGCTGATCGCTCCAACGAGCGAAGATGTTCTCTAACCTCATCGATGGAATACCCATGATGGCTGGTCTGACGACGTTTTTCAAACTCGGCGTCGTCAAATACATCTTTGATGGAGCCTTGTGGGGTGAAAATGCCGATGAGCTGACCTTGATCATCCCGAATCTCCGTACGTTCAGTTAACGGCAGAAAAAGGCTCTTCATTCGGGCATCGGCGGTGATAATTGACATGATCGATCTCCTTGCTTATCCCACGCTGCCTTCCAGACTGATCCCCAACAGCTTCTGCGCCTCCACCGCGAACTCCATCGGCAGTTCCTTGAACACTTCCTTACAGAAGCCGTTCACAATCATGCTGACAGCGTCTTCCGCGCTCAGGCCACGTTGCTTGCAGTAGAAAATCTGGTCTTCACCGATCTTACTGGTGCTCGCTTCGTGCTCTACCTGAGCGGTCGGGTTCTTGACTTCGATGTACGGGAAGGTGTGAGCGCCACAGCGATCTCCCAGTAGCATCGAATCGCACTGCGAGTAGTTGCGGGCGTTGTCGGCGCCCTTGTTGATCTTCACCAGGCCGCGGTAGGTGTTCTGGCCGTTACCTGCTGAGATGCCCTTGCTGACGATGGTAGAACTGGTGTTCTTGCCCAGATGAATCATCTTGGTGCCCGTGTCAGCCTGCTGCTTGGCCTTGGTCAGGGCGACCGAGTAGAACTCGCCGACTGAATCGTTTCCCTGGAGGATGACACTCGGGTACTTCCACGTGATGGCTGAACCCGTTTCAACCTGCGTCCAACTGATCTTGGAAGCGATACCCTTGCAGATACCACGCTTGGTGACGAAGTTGTAAATGCCACCCTTGCCCTGAGCGTCGCCGGGATACCAGTTCTGCACAGTGCTGTATTTGATCTGAGCTTTGTCACCCGCTGCCACCAGTTCGACGACGGCTGCGTGCAGTTGGTTTTCATCACGCATCGGGGCAGTGCAGCCTTCCAGATAGCTGACGTAGGCGCCTTCTTCTGCAATGATGAGTGTGCGCTCAAACTGCCCGGTATTGGCAGCATTGATGCGGAAGTAGGTACTCAGTTCCATCGGGCAGCGAACGCCCTTGGGAATGAAGACAAAGCTGCCGTCAGAGAAGACTGCAGCGTTAAGGGCAGCAAAGTAGTTGTCGTTGTAGGGCACCACGGAACCCATGTACTTTTCGACCAGTTCAGGGTGTTCCTGTACCGCTTCGGAGAAAGAGCAGAAGATGATGCCAAGTTCCCTGAGCTTCTCTTTGTAGGTGGTGACGACCGAGACACTGTCGAACACAGCATCGACCGCAACGCCGGAAAGCACCTTCTGTTCATCCAGCGAGATGCCCAGTTTCTCGAAGGTACGACGAAGTTCAGGATCAACTTCATCCATGCTCGCCAGTTTCTTCTTCGGCTTGGGAGCCGAGTAGTAGCTGAGGGCTTGGTAATCGATGGGGTTGTACTTGAGATTGGCCCACCAATGGGGCTCTTCCATCTTCTGCCAGATGCGGAATGCTTTCAGGCGGAAGTCGAGCATAAACCGAGGCTCGTTCTTCTTGCGCGAGATCAGGCGTATTGTCTCTTCATTCAAGCCAATGGGAATCTGGTCAGCTTCTACCTCGGAGAAGAAGCCTTCTTTGTATTCTCTGTTGGCCAGTTCCTGGAGTGTGCTGGTGGTGGTCGTCATCGTATCGTGTTCACTTCCTGTGGAGAAGTGTGAATAAGGGTGTTGTCAATGATTCGATCACGGAACATGAGCGGGGTCAGGTCGTGAGAGGGGGCAATCTCTCTGGGCTCCACCAGTCGTTGCCGCATGGTGTTGATCAGATCGTTGTTGTTGTGCAAGAGGTCGGCAATAGTCAGGCCATCAAGGATATGCTGGATACAGCCTTCAAGGGTATGCCAGAGGGATCGAAGATTGCAGTTGACGTGATGAACGCAGGTCCCTTCGGTTTCAGTGCCCGAATGCTTCTGACAGAACTCCTCCTCTTCAAAGAGACGTTCACCGATCGCTTGGAAGACGGTACCCAGCCCCATTTCGTTCGCAGGCTTGGCTAACTTGTAGCCACCCGACCGGCCCAGAGTGCTTTCAATGAAGCCGGTCTGCCTAAGTATGCTTAATAACTTGGCTGCGTATGGCGTGGAAAGGCCTTCCTTTTCTGCGATATCAGCAATGCTGAGGCTGGTTTGAGACTCAGCGCGCGCAATCTGCAACAGACAGCGTAACCCATACTCTTCTTGCGCTGTGATCTTCATGTTGTAAGTTGCCTCTTACTATAAGGTTACGCATCAAATCGTTATTGTCTACTATATTGTCAATAATCGCTGTGCCGTTACACAAAGTTCATACACACAAGGGCTTATGCCGAGGTATACCGCCATCATTTCACCTGAATCTTCAGTCTTGCTACCCTACGAACTCATTCGACCTGCTCTCAGGTAAAACGTGGCTTTCCACATTGACGTTGGCTAAATCGAACGGCCATGTTACACCATTAATCGTGGGTTATTCTCACCACATGAACGACAGCATCGGAGACAAGGATGTCAGCCGACTTAGTTAACTTGATTCAGCAATGGGGTAAGCCTCGAGTCCTGGTGCTCGGGGACATCATGCTTGATCGCTATGTTTGGGGCGATGCGGAACGGATCAGCCAAGAAGCGCCGGTCATTCTGCTGCGGGCCGACCGTCGAGAAGAACGGCTTGGCGGGGCCAGCAGTGTCGCCACCATGCTTACCTATCTAGGAGCGGAGGTCATCTTGGCCGGGATCATCGGACAAGATGGCGACGCTGATCGTGTCCGAAAGATTCTCGAAGGCTTGCACATCGATCAGACCGCCGTCCTCAACGATGAGCAACGCCCCACCACGGTCAAAGAACGCTATATTGGTCGTGCTCAACAGAAGCACCCTCAGCAGATGCTTCGAGTCGATTTTGAGAGCAGAGAGTGCCTCTTGTCAGAACTGGAAGCGAAACTGCAACATGTTATCAACGATATGATCGAGACCATCGATGTTGTCTTGATCAGTGATTATGACAAGGGCGTTTGTACTCCTCGTCTCACCCAGAGCGTGATCCAGGCTGCCCGGCAAGCGAAGACTCCTGTGCTGGTCGATCCCATTCGTTGCAAGGGTAGTGAATCGCCTCATCCCTACGACAAATATCGTGGCTGCACCACGATGACGCCGAATCGTCTGGAAGCGAGCCTCGCGAGTGGCTTCCCGGTGCGTAACTCCGAAGAGTCTCTACAGGCGGCCAAAGAACTGTTGCATCGCTACGAAATGGATGCCAGCATCATTACCCTTGACAAAGATGGTATGGCCATTGTGATGAATAACGGCACCCAGGCGGTGCTGCCCACTCGGCCACGACAGGTCTACGACATTACTGGTGCCGGTGACATGGTGCTCAGCGTGCTTGGCATGGCCCTCGCCCATGGCAACGACTTCATCTCAGCCATTCGAGTGGCGAACATTGCCGGCGGTCTCGAGGTCGAAAAAATCGGCGTTGCTCCGGTTACTCGTGAAGAAATGATTCAGGACCTGGAGCAGGTTCAACGCAACGAACAGAATAACAACCTGGCTGCCAAGGTGCAGTCGCTTGAACCACTGTTGCTGGAGATCAGGCGGTTACGCAGTCATGGCCGACGCATCGTCTTTACCAATGGTTGCTTCGACATACTGCATGCTGGTCATGTGCAGTATTTGCGGGAAGCCAAGGCACAGGGTGATGTGCTGGTCGTGGGACTCAACAGCGATCAAAGTGTCAAAGAACTCAAAGGCCCAACCCGGCCAGTCACCTGCCAGGCGGAACGCGGCCTGGTGCTGGCTGCACTTTCCAGTGTTGACTTCATTACCATCTTCGATGCCCATACGCCCCTGGAACTGGTCGAAGCGATTCAGCCTGACGTTCTTGTCAAAGGGGCCGACTACCGCAAGGAAGAAGTCGTTGGCGCCCGTGAAGTCGAATCCTGGGGTGGCCGAGTGCATCTGGCTGGGCTGCGACCGGGTTGCAGCACGACAGGGACTATCTTGCGAATGACTGGGCATAGCAACGAGGAAGAAGAGCTGCGCAAGGTGGCGTAATCATTTCTTAGCCCCAAAGGGGGCGAGATAGGATGGCCCAGGGCAACGCCCTGGGTTGAGAAAGTCTGAATGAAAGACTAAAGCCCTGAAGGGGCGAGATAACAATCTGTAAGAGCTATCTCGCCCCTTCAGGGCTTGACAGTGAGAAAGGATTCTCGCATGAAGCTGGCAGTGTTCCTGCCTAACTGGGTCGGCGACGTGGTGATGGCCACCCCGGCTCTTCGTGCGCTGCGTGAGCATTTCAAGGCTGCCACCATTTATGGCGTGATGAAGCCCTATGTTGCTGATGTGCTGGCTGGTACTGACTTTCTCGATGAAACGATCTTTGATGAACGTCGTGGCTGGAGCCGGGGCGTGTTTCCGTTAGTCCGCCGGTTGCGTCGAGAGTCGATCGACCTGGCTATCCTCTTCACCAACTCGTTTCGGACCGCTTTCGTGAGTTGGCAAGGCAAGTGCAAGGAGCGTGTTGGCTATCATCGTGATGGTCGAGGTTGGCTGCTGACTGATTCACTTAAACCAATCGTCGATTTGAATGGCAAGTTCCATCCCAGCCCGATCATTGATGCGTATAACCTACTGGCTGAGAAGGCAGGCACGCCGAAGCCCAGCTACCGAATGGAACTGGCCACGTTGCCGGGAGATGAACAGCAGGCTGATCACGTCTGGCAAAAGTTCGAGATGTCGATCCATCGTCCGGTGATCGCCCTCAATCCTGGTGCTGCATTCGGTTCAGCCAAGCAATGGCCGGCTCATCACTTCGCCCGGTTGGCCAGGAAACTTGTGGATCAGATCGATGCCCAGGTGCTGGTGCTCTGCGGCCCCAAGGAACGAGACCTGGCCCAGATCATCGTTCAACAAACTGATCGCAACGATGTTCACAGCCTGGCCCAAGAGAATCTGACGCTGGGTTTGACCAAAGCCTGCATTCGTCGTTCTGATCTACTGATCACCACCGACAGTGGCCCACGGCACTTCGCTGCTGCGTTCAATCGCCCGGTAGTATCTCTCTTCGGCCCGACGCACATCGAGTGGACTGATACCTTCTATGCCAAAGAAGTCCATTTGCAACATCGCCTGCCATGCGGTCCTTGTCAGCAGCGAGTTTGCCCCGTCAAAGGCACTGATCATCATCGCTGCATGGAGGATCTGATGCCGGAAGAGGTCTTCGCAGCAGGCATGAAACTGCTCAAGAGCACAACTACACTCAAACTGGTTCAGCCCCCCACCCAACACCGGAGGGCATCGTGATGTTCTACCTGAATCCCCTCTACGAGGCCGACTTCTGGCAGCAAGGATTTCGGAAAGTCGATGACTTCCTCGTCTGTAGCGATGGAGTGGCGGTAGGCAGACATGCTTCCCGACATGTCAGGCGTATCCCTCTAGGCGATTTTCAAATCTATCTCAAGCGTGAAGAACCTGTCCAACTCAAGGATCGGTTCGAATCGTGGATGAGCGGCTTTGGCTGGTGTTCCAAGGCTCGACGAGAGTGGCAGGTATTAGTGAAGTTGCGTGAGCATGGACTGCCTTGCCCGGAACCCCTGGCTGTCGGGGAGATCGGAAACCTGGCGTTTCTTGTGGTGCGTGGGTTTACCGATTCATGCGACCTTCCAACGTATCTTGCCTTCCGACCTTCACCTGAAGAACGCCACAAGGTGCTTCGCAATCTGGGGCATGCCATCGCCGATCTGCATCGAGCCGGGTTTACTCATCCTGATCTCTACGCCAAGCATGTGTTTGTGCATCGACCGACGCTGAACGTCTCGTTTGTGGATTATCAACGTACCTGCATGGTGAAGAACATCAGCATGCCCAGTCGTTGCCGTGAACTGGCCCGGTTGGACGCGACCTTGCACCCCGGTGCGGTGCCGGCCAAGGAAAGGCTGACGTTTCTGCATGCCTATTTGCATCGGGCTTTCGGGCAGGTTCAGTCTCGTCAAGTAAAGCAGGCAGCGCAACTGGTTTCTGTGGAAGCCAACAGGCTGCTCCATCGCCGTCGGATTCACGCGATGTATGCCGAGACGGCTTTGCTCTCTGGCAATGTGTCCGTGGTGACCTACTGTCGTGTTCGTGTGCCAGATCAAGCTGATCGCATCACCCAGAACGAACCACCGGTGCCACTGCGCAGGAATCGGATATGAATTGGTATCAACGATTCACCCAGGGCCAATGGCAAACGCAGACGACTCCTGCCTGGAGCAGCGTCGTCGGTGATGATTTCGTCAAGACAATCATGGACTGGAATATTACTGACGACTTTCATGCCAAGCAGGGGCGGTCTACAGGTCGACTGGTCATGAACGATGGTGAACTGCTCGTTTACCTGAAAAGGCACTGGCAACTCCCCTTGATGAATCGGGTGCTCGCTTGCTTTTACCCAAAAGGACGCTGGACACCGGCTGTTGAGGAATGGCAAAATCTGCTTACCGCCCAGAATCAGGGCATAGCAGTCCCTGAGCCGCTAGCCGTGGGACAGCGAATTGGCCCGGGGCTGCAACTTCAGAGCTTCCTCGTCATTCGCGAACTGACAGGCATGCTGCCTTTGCATCAGGCGATTCCGCTGGCATGCTCCATCATGTCAAGCGTGGCTTTCAGTTCCTGGAAGCGCCAGCTACTAAGTGAAGTGACAGCCATCGCTCGTCGACTGCACTCGATGAACTACTTCCACAAGGATTTGTACCTCTGCCATTACTATGTGGAGAAGCCTATGAAAACCGATCGTTCACCGGGGCCATTGAAATTGATCGACCTCCATCGGTTCGCTCAACATCGGCTGTTCGGCTGGCGCTGGCAGATCAAAGATGTCGCGCAGCTCGTGTTTTCGACCTATGGCGTCTCCGGGCTGGATGATCGAGATCGGGAGTTCATCCTGCAGGCGTATCGAGGAACAGAAACTCGAACAGCCCGGGATCGATGGTTCGAATCGTCTGTTCGATTCAAAGCTCACCGCTACGCACGGCATAACGCAGTTGAGGAAACGATGTCCCAGGCTTCAACAGGGAAGGCTGCTTGATCGATGAAGATCGCACTCTGTTACGAGAGCATGATACCGAACCGGGGAGGTTGCGAAACCTACCTCCTTGATTTGACGCGCAGCCTGGTGAACGATCATCACGAAGTACACCTGTTTACCACACGATACGATGCACATGCCTTTCCCGATGCCGTTATGTATCATCTGCTGCCCCAAAGCACAGGGCTGCGGTTTCTTCGTCCGTGGCAATTTGCCAAAGCCTGTTATCAATCGTTGCAACAGCACTCATTCGATGTTACGGTGGGTTTCATCAAAACGTGGGGGCAGGATGTACTCATGCCCCAGGGCGGTTTTCATGCTGCCAGCTCAGAGCATAACTTGCAAAAGATAACCTCATTACTGCTACGGAGCTTCATGAGGCTGGTGCAGAAGGTTGATCCTAAGCAGTGGTCGTTCCGTGCCCTGGAACGAAAGCAGTTGTTTGACTTTGCATCGTTGCTGGTGGTGCCAAGCAAAATGGTGCAGCGGCATGCCTGGGACTACTATCACATTGGCGAAGCCCGTGTCAAAGTGGTGCACAATTCCATTGATGCCGAACGCTTCCCGACGCAGGATCGACTCTTGATTCGTTCCCAGATTCGTGATCAGCATCAGCTTCTGCCCGAAGACAACGTTGGTCTCTTTGTGGGACATAACTACCGGCTCAAAGGCTTGATCCCCCTCTTCCATGCTATTCAACTATTGCCGAAGGATGTTCCCTTTCGACTTTTGATTTGTGGAAGTGCTGAGTACCAGCGTTTTGAACGCATGGCTCAGCGTATGGGCATCGCGGAACGGGTTCGATTTCTTGGTTTCCATCCAGATGTCCGAGAAGCCTTCTTCGCCTCGGACTTCCTGATTCATCCATCGTTCTATGATCCCTGTGCTCTGGTAACTATTGAGGCGCTCGCTTGCGGATTGCCAGTCGTCACCACCAAACTCAATGGCGGTGCAGAGCTACTGCCATCGTCATTGGCTGCGCTAACGATAGACACGCCACACGATCATGAAGCGATGGCCAGGAATATTGTGAAATTGTGCCAACCGATGGAACGAGCGTTGCTCTCCAGGGCAGCACGGGAGGCGGCGAAGTCGTGGACTTTTGCCGACCACTATCGAGCGCTGCTGGCTATCTTTAAGGAAGTAGCCCAGGCCAAGCGGCCCACACAGACGGCGACGAGACCGGGCCTTGTTTCCTGATCGTCTTACCGGGGAATGGGAAGAACACATACTGGCATCGGCACTTTGATGCTCAAACCAGTGGGTGTCAGGCTGCCCGTCTTTTCATCGATTCGGAAGACTACTACGTTGCCGGTATCCTGATTGGCCGCAAGCAGGAAGTTGCCACAAAGGTTGAAGTTGCGAGGCGTTTTGCCTCCGGTGCCGACATGACAAAGAGGCTCCAGCGTGCCGTTCTCTTTCACAGCAAAGACAGCAATGCTGTCATGCCCACGATTGGAGACGTAGACAAACTTGCCCGTGGGATGCACTCTCACTTCCGCAGTTGAATTCCCTTTGAAATCGCCGGGCAGAGTGGAGACGGTTTCTAACTTTGTCAGTGTACCAGTGGTGGCATCGTAACCATAAGTAGTCACGCTGGATGTCATTTCATTGTTGGCAAAAGCAAAGCGACCATTAGGATGGAACGCAAAGTGTCGTGGGCCGCCACCTGCGAGAGTATGCACCACTTGGTGAGGCGTCAGCTTGGCCTGGGCGACATCAAGTTGGTAGATACGAATCTCATCGGTGCCAAGGTCAGCAGCGAAAGCAAATCGATTGTCTGGGGAGACATTGATCGAATGAGCATGTGGCCCTTCCTGGCGTTGCTTATCAATGCTCTTTCCGGAGTGCTGAACAAAAGAAGACGCTTCGCCCAGTGAGCCATCTTCTTTGAGGGGCAGGGCATTGACGCTGCCACCCGAATAATTGGCTACCATCACGCACTTTCCCGTCTTATCGATGGAGAGGTGGCAAGGAGCACCGCCGCCGGTGAGCTGTGAGTTGATCTTGGACAGGGTCCCATCGGATTCGTTGATGCGAAAGGCACTTACACCGCCCTCTTTCTTACCTTCCGTGGTTTCCACTTCGTTGACGGCATAGAGCCATTGATTATTGGGATGCAGTGCCAGGAACGATGGGTTGGCTACCTTGGCAGCCAGGCGTGGCTCGCTGAGCTTGCCCGTGCTATCAAGTTCTGCGACGTAAATACCTTCGCTGCCTCGTGCCGTATAGGTGCCGAAGTAGATACGCTGGGTGGTGGGATCGTCCGCCATGGTCGTTCCTGAGAAGAATGACATCAATACAGTCAGGAGCAAAAGGCGAACCATGATCATCACCGTTAGGTAGTGGGGTGCTTCCCGATATTGATCAAAATCTGTCTGACGCTGTCGATGCGGTTCAGCACGTAGAAGTGAATGCCGGGCACACCGGCAAGCAGCAGGCCTTCTAATTGCTTGGTGCAATGGGCGATACCGACCGCAACCTGGCCGGCTGGGTCATCGTTATAGCGCTGGAGATCGTTCACCAATTTGTTAGGCAGCGTTGCTTTACATAGTGTTGTGATCCGCTGTACCTGCTTCAGGCTGAGTACCGGCAATAGTCCAGGAACGATGGGTACGTCAACCTTCCGCTTATGACACTGATCACGGAAGCGCAGGAAGTCGTCGTTGTCGTAGAAGAGTTGCGTGTAGACAACATCGCCGCCCAAATCGACTTTGCGAACCAGATTCTCCAGATCACTATCATGGCTGATGGCTTCAATGTGCGTTTCAGGATACCCCGCCACCCCGATGCCGAAGTGGGGAAACTCTGTCTTGATCAACTTCACCAGTTCACTGGCATAGCGAAGGCCGTTGGCTGTCTGTTGAAAGACAGTTTGTCCCTGAGGTGGATCGCCCCGAAGTGCCATGATGTTGGCCACGCCGGCTTGTTTGGCGTCTTTCAGCCAGCATCGGATCTCATCTATTGTGGAACCGACACAGGTAAAGTGGGCCGTGATTGGCGGTATGATTTCGCCGATGAGTTTCCTGGCAATCTCCAGCGACTTCGTACGGGTGCTGCCGCCCGCTCCATAAGTAATGGAAAGAAAGACTGGCCGATACCGGGCAAGCTGTCGACTTGTATCGTACAACGCTGACTCGGCGGCTTCCGATTTGGGAGGGAAGATTTCAAACGACCAGCCGATCTGTCCCGGTCGGTAATACTGTTGCATCGTCGCAAAGTCTCTTATAAGTCGTTCAAGGTGTAAGGGCATGTTAGTATGCGAGGGGTGTTTGGCTAGCAACAACTGCAGCGTCGAAAGTGTTGCACTTCATTGAAACTGTGAAAAATGAGCTGTTGCCCTCCCATTTTTACACGCCTTTAGCGATTTATCGGGTTTTACTGGCCAAGAGGTCAAGTTCATGTGCTACAGTAGAAAAGCACATGAATGGAATCAGGCACAAATGAATTACAATGATCAGACAGAGCATTGGATGGAAGATCATCCAACAGGACCGTGAACTACCCGAATGAGTCTCATCCATGGCTACGCCCACCAAAGGGACGGAACTTCTTGATCTGGTGCGAAAGAGCGGGTTGCTAGAGCAACCGAAGATCGATGGTTACGTCACGTCGTTACAACAAGAAGGTTTAGTGGAAGAAGATGCTCCACGGTTAGCCTCGCGTATGGTCAAAGATGGGCTCATTACCATCTTTCAGGCTCGTCAGATGTTGCGTGGCCGGTATCGTGGGTTCTTCCTTGGTAAATACAAGGTACTTGAACCCATAGGTGCCGGCGGCATGGCTGATGTCTACCTCTGTGAACACATCGCCATGAAGCACAAAGTGGCGATCAAAATTCTCCCCATCGAGAAGTTAAAGGATCCAAGCCTATTGGGTCGATTCAAACGTGAAGCACAGGCGATTGCCAGTCTCAATCATCCCAATGTGGTGCGGGCATTCGACCTGGATAATGAAGGCAATCTGCATTACCTGGTGACAGAGTATGTCGATGGCTGCAATCTCCAGGACTTCATTAAAAAAAATGGACCCATGGATCCGGATCGCGCCGCGAATTACATCGCTCAAGCGGCGGCAGGACTTCAGCACATACAGGAAGCAGGACTGGTTCACCGTGATATCAAGCCGGGCAACCTGTTATTGGATCGCAGTGGCGTTGTGAAACTCCTTGATCTGGGTCTGGCGCGATTCAACGACATTGAACGTCAAGACAATCTGACTCGTGATTTTGATGATGGCCGTGTGCTGGGTACCGCGGACTACATTGCTCCGGAGCAGGGCATCAAGGGAAGTGACGTTGATATTCGAGCGGATATCTACAGCCTCGGTGCCACCTTCTATTTTTTACTTAAAGGAGAGGCCCCATTTGAGGGGGCCACAGTTACGCAGAAACTACTGTTTCATCAGATCAAGGAACCGCCGCCACTTCCGGAGCATGTGCCGGCTGATATCGTGGAAACTATCAAACTGATGATGGCGAAGAAAGCTGCAGACCGCATTCAGTCGCCTGGCGAAGTTATTGATCGGTTGCTTCATTACATTACTGAGCCTGTTCCTCCAAACGAAGAGGATATGCCACCGCGGTCCGCAGCTCTGGGTTCTCAGCCGAGGCCGACTGGCCCCAAGAGTTCCTCCCGCTTATCAGGCCGCATGGCCATGACTGGCATTTCCCATCCTCTTTCCAGCCCGGGTTCCGGTAGGGTCGGGCCGCGTTCTGGGATTGACCCAGCCCTTCGCTCAACTCCTCATGCAGGAGTTAATATTCCCACAACCCCCAATCATGCGATGCCGCCTTCCATTCCTGAACTCGTCGATGATGACGATGACATGAATCGGATGAATCGATTGGAGCTGAGCGATGATGAAGAAGAGACCGAAGTTTCTTTTTTTCGCCGATATCGCTGGGTGATGCTCGGTCTGGCAGCGGCCATTCTGATGGGTTGCGGTCTATTAGTTTATTTGATTATCAATTCCGTAATAAACGATGGGCCTGGGATAAAATCCAAGGGCTTTTCAGCAATACCTACGGTAGAGACGCCGGCAACCACTGCGCCGCAGCCTACGTCACCTTCCAAATCGAATGAGAAAACCGATACCCCGCCGAAGAAATAGGCATCTTTCCAAAGATAGATTAACGGAGAGTCTGTTGACGACATATTTCCGCAATAGCCGCTTCGTCCGACAGGTGGCGGGCATTGAGATTTTCGCTGGCCAGGAGTTGCAAGGCAGCCTCGTGTTCTTCACGATCCATGATGATGAGTATTATCTCGACGGCGAATCCTCGTTGACGCAGAGCGCTCAAGGCAATGGCTGAGGCTGGAGTGATCTGCGAGAGAATGGCAATAATAGTGGCATCACGAGGCAAATAACTTTCCGCTTCATCGATCAAGTCGGGTAGTTCCAGTCCCTGGTTGAGTTCCAATCGGGCAAGCGTCTCGCGAAGCTGTTGAAGTTGTTCCGGGCCTCGCCGTGTCGATACGACAACTGGCTGAAGTCGCGAGGCACTCTCGCACTGTGCCGCTTCAGCCAGCGCAAGCCGACGGGTAAGAAAATCCGCAATGCCATCATCCTTTTCGGTACTCCAGCCTTCCAGCCGAATACGCTCGGCGGCATCGCGCCCGTTGCTGATCAGACCGATCTGCTGTCCCATTTGGTAGACAGCATTGGCCAGTGACATGGCAGTAGTAACCGCCAGTTCAGAACGATACGGCTCACCACGGAGATGGAATGAGTTGACATGGAAGTCGAGCAGAATGGTTGCGCCGGCAATAGTGCTCGGTTCATAGACCTTGCAGTGAAGCGATCCCAGCCGGGCTGTCGTTCGCCAATGCACCCGGTTCATGGCATCGCCTGCCTCGTAGGCTCTGACACCGGCGATGCGGGTAGGGTCTTCAAACAATCGGTGTGTCAAACGGATCTCGCCAATCGGCCGCCTGGATGCCAGGTCGTAACCTTCAAGAGGCACAATCTTTGGATAAACCAAAAGGAACTGCGGGGCGGCAGCGACCCGAAACCGGCGATAGAGTCCAAAGAGGTCGCCGCCTTCCAGTACCAGTGGCCCGAACTGGTAGAAGCCACGCATCCTCGGCGTAATCTGGTAGCGAAGTATTTTCTGACTGTTGCCCCACAACAGTGTGATGCGCTGTCGCTTGCCTTCGATATGTAATCGAGGAGGACGCGATTGCAGGTAATTCTCAGGCTGAAAGTCTTCGACGAGCACCCAGGGGATAGGAATAGTTCCACGGTTGCCAATGGCTACGGCAATGGGGACTGCCTCTCCAATGTCAATTTCCTTAAGATTGGGTTTCCTTTCGGCATAGATATTTTGTGACCAGGTGACAGCCAGGAATCGGCTGACGAAGATCAGTCCGAGCAGGGCATACATGGCATAGGCGAGCAAACCGAGGCCAAAGACAAGGGCCACGGCCAGAATTGCCATAGATGCGAGAACCCACCGAATCATGTCAATCTCGTCAGTCAGGCAACATTATGCCGTCTTCGCTTCCGTAGTTGGTACGGGCACAGGCGTATCGCTCAGAATATTCTCAATCACTTTCATCGCAGTGAGCTTTCGCAGACGTGCTTCGGGCCTCAAGATGATTCGATGGGCCAGTACAGCCACTGCCAATCGTTTGACATCGTCAGGCAAGACGAAGCTGCGACCCCGGATGGCGGCAAGAGCCTGAGCGCAGCGGTACAAAGCAATGCTGGCACGAGGGCTGCCTCCGAGACGTATGTCATCATGGTTCCGAGTTTGCGACACCAGATTGAGCATGTACCCGCGAACCTTATCATCAACGAAAACTTCACGGATTGCCTTCTGGCAGGCCAGCAGTTCTTTCTCGCTGCACACAGGCTCCAACTCGTCAATGGGATGGATCTTCTGTTGCCGGTCAAGCATCTTCGCTTCTTCGTCGATGGAAGGATAACCTAAACTGAGGCGTATAATAAAGCGATCGAGCTGGGCCTCCGGCAGCGGAAAGGTGCCTTCGTGATCGATCGGGTTCTGAGTCGCAATGACGACGAACGGACTTTTGAGAACATGGGTGTTTCCATCGACGGTGACACGGCCTTCGGCCATCGCCTCCAGCAGAGCAGACTGTGTACGGGGAGTAGCACGGTTGATTTCGTCAGTGAGCACAATCTGGGCAAAGAGAGGCCCGGCACGAAACTCAAACTCGCCGGTTTTCTGGTTGTAAATTGATGCTCCGGTGACATCCGTAGGGAGTAAATCAGGAGTACACTGAATGCGTTTGAAGGTGCAGCCAATACTGCGGGCAATGCTGCGCCCGAGCATGGTCTTGGCGACACCCGGAACATCTTCGAGCAGGATGTGCCCTTCCGCAAACGTGGCTACGACAGCCAGCACGACAGGCTGCCGTTTGCCCAGAATGACCTTCTCGATATTGTTGATGATACGGTTAGCCAGAGCGGCTACGTCAGCTTGAGCCATGATAGGTTCCAATGTTCGCTATCGATTTACTATAGCGTAAAGAGTAAGGTCTGTGATAGCGGCACTTTTGGGAATGTACGAGTATGCACCGTGAACCCGGTTGGTTCTTCCGGCTACTGATCACCCTAATACTGGGTGGACTACTCATCCTTTTGCCCATCTGTTTGCCTGTATTGGAACTTCTGCGATTTCCCTCGGCCTGGAAAGTATGGGCCGAATGGGATCGGATGACTGAAGTAGTGAAGAATACGCTGATCATTGCGTCAGCAAGCAGTCTGCTGGCGATCATCCTGGGACTCATCACGTCGATTATTCTAGTTCGCACTTCACTGGCAGGGCGATGGGTTTGGGGCTTGCTGTTAAGCATGGGCCTGTTCATTCCCCTACCCATGCTCATGAGCGGCTGGTATCTGGTGGCTCAATCGTTCGGGGCTCCCATGCCCGCCTTGTGGTCATATGAAGCGAGGATGCTGGGCACCATTGTCATACATGGCCTCATGGGATTGCCCTGGGCGGTGCTGCTGCTCTCACTTGGATTACTGAGGGTTGAGCCTGAACTCGAGGAAGAGATGCTGCTCTACTCCTCCTTTGCCACCGTATTTCGTCATATCATCCTGCCGCGCTGCTGGCCGTTCCTGGGCATGGCGGTGCTGCTGGTGAGTTGGCCTACCTGGCATGAGATTACCGTCACCGATTTCTTCAAAGTGCGAACCATCGCTGAGGAGGTCTATCTTCAACTGAACGATGGCAGCCTTGACGAAGCTCCTCGTGCGGTGGCTGCGGTAGTGCCCTGGTGCCTGCTCATCATGCTGGCGACGGTTTACGTCATGCGAATCTGGCGACGTCAATGCCCCCGGAATTGGCCGAGCAATGCCAGGCAACAGCGATATGCTTTGGGAAACTGGCAGATCCTCGCACAGCTTTGGATGTGGTTTATCGTCAGCCTGCTGGTGTTGGTTCCATGCCTGGGGCTTATCATGCGCGCAGGCATGGATTACAGCAGTGGGGCTGGGCATATCTGGTCACTTAGCCTGGTGGCGAAACGAGTCGGCCGTGTGATCACCAACCAATCAGATATCCTGCTACACAGCCTGGGTATGTCAGCCACTACGGGGATCTTCACAGCCTTCACAGTGCTTGTTCTGTTATGGCTGGCGAGAGGCTCTCAACGGTTGGAAACGCTGTTCTGGTGGTGTGCGGCCCTGCTGTGGTCGATGCCAGGGCCGCTGATCGGCTTGGGGTTGTTGAGCCTCATTCAAATGCTCATCCGATCACCGGGCGGAGCCTTCTGGTCAGCTTGGCTATACAGCGAACCCTCGCCGATTCCAAACATCTGGTCTGGCTATCTTCGCTTTCTTCCCCTGGCCTGGCTGGCACTATGGCCGATGGCATGCTTGCTACCGAAGGAATGGGACGAAGCTGCGTGGCTGGATGGGGCATCGCCCTGGCGAAGGTTTCGGGTATTGTTCTTCCCCCAGCTCGTTAAACCAACATGGGGAATTGCCTTGGGAGTAGCCTTGCTGGCATTAGGCGAAATCAGTGCCAGCAAGCTCATCACAACGCCTGGCTATCTGCCTTTATCGCATCATCTCTTTCAACAACTGCATGCCGGTGCTGATTCGGAAGTGGCAGCACTATCTCTGACGCTTCTCTTTCCGGCACTTGCCAGCACTGTCGGCCTGTGGCTATTTCTAGCCATCAATCGTGTTCAGTTCTGGAAAAGGCAAGAGGTCAGGCGATACGAAGCCGGCCCGGGCCTCTGAGCTGAAGAGAGTCTCACGCCGATAGTGTCGCAGCAGTGCAGCAAATGTGCGATCAAAAAGTAGCGGATGAGCGAGCTTGAACTCGGTAAACGAATGATGAGTTGGCAGTTGCTCACGGCCTTTCGCAATGAGACGAGTAAAAGCAACCGTAATGGTCTCATGATAGGCCAGAGTCTTCTTTAACACTGTGTCATTGTAGGTACTGATTCCCTGGCGAATACGATCCAGTGCCATGGGGTAGGGCGATGAGGATAGCATCAGCCAAGCAAGTCGAATGTGTGCTTCATGGGTCCACTCCGATGGGGAGAGTGTACAGCCTTTGAATAATTCAAGAAATTCGCCGTCTGTCATCGGATGCTCCATCAAGTGGGTGGGCGAGGCCCGTCGCCCTTTTTCAAAGAGACACGCTTAATAGAACAGGCGAGCCATCAAGAAGTTCACGAAAAAGCAAAAGCGGCATGACCCAGGTCATGCCGCTCGTGGTCGTTGAAACGAGAACGTTATTTCTTCTTTTCATCCTTCTTGGGTGCTGAGGCGGCAGCCTTGGCTCCTGCAGCGGCCGGCTTGGCTCCCGCTGCTGCTGCCGGGGTTGCACCAGCGGCGGGAGATGCTCCCTCTTCGCCTTCAGCAACTTTAGCCTTCTTGGGCTTCTTGAGCATGACCTTCAGCACACGGGTCTTGGGGATGCCGTAGGGGCTTGTGCCATCCTTCCACTTGTCTTCTTCCATCATCTTGGTGATGCGTTCGACACGGGTCAGGACGCTGCGCACCTGCACGATACCACTCTTGCGTTTCAGGCTTTTATCGATGGACATGTCAGTTTCCAGACGGTTTCAATTGGCTTGTTAGTTTAAGAGGAAGTGCTACACAGGCAAGAGGGGCCAGGCGACAATACTGTCCCGCCCTGACAAGAACCAGTCAATCGGAAGCCTCCTGTTTTCCAATCAATTCGCTGTAGAATGAGTGCTGAACATGGAGGGTGCCCGCATGAGTCGTCCCAAGTGGGTCTTCGCCGGTATTACAGTAGTAGCCATTGCCTGGACAGGCTGGCTCGCCTACATGTCTGTTACAGTCGCCAAGGCCCCAGTAGTTTCCGCACCTCAGTTGCATTTTGCCACGCTGGTGGTAGCAGCCGAGGTGACCTTGCAAGGTGACATTGCTCAAGCCAGGATTGTGAAGCAGTTCAAAGACGATATGAAGGGCGTCCGGAAGATCCCGCTGCCTCAAACCATAAAGGTGCAGTGGTCTGATAAGTATCCGAAACCAACGCAGCAGCCGATGTTACTGGCACTAAAGCGCAGTCCCCTCCCGGCTCCTCAAGATGTCTATGAAATTGCACCGATTCCCCGACCCGACAGGCTGCTGCCTCCTGTAGTCTATCATTATACTGAGAGCGTCAGGATTCAAACCGAACGTGTTCTAGGCTCCCGTTAATTATCTTTGTGGCTATGGTTTTTCCACTGTAATAGCGAAGAAAATGGGGGCGGCACTTTGATTCTCGCCTTTGATAAACTTGATTTCGGCTATCTCTTCTCGGCTCTTGGGCTCAATGGAAAAATATCGCAGATGTCGTTCCCGGTCCAACTGCGCAACAACCGGTGCAGTGGGCACTTGGCCATGCGGCATTTTCCAATCGGCGAACTGGACACCGTTATACAGATCATGTTTTTCAGTGTGTCCATCCTTGTAGTAGATTTGGACCACGAGGATGACGTTTCTGGTTTGAATATGTGGGTAGGCCCAGCCTGAGATTCCTCCGAGGACATGGATCGTCTTGGCTTCGGTATTGCACGGGACGATGACCGATGCCGGGCGATCCTTGGTGAACGCCGTGTCTCCCCCTCCAAAGATCAGGATATTGGGCACATTCTTTCCTTTTGGGTCAATCAGCTCAAACGGAACGCCGTGATACGTGGAGCGACCCCAACTCAATAAGGGAATGGTATTGGTGGATGTTTCAGTTTCCTCTTGGATAAATATGTGCTTGGTGCTGATGACGTTAGCCACTTTGCTCATGTCCAAGCAAACACAATTGCTTGTGATAACGTCTTTGCGAGGATTCTTGGAGACATAATCGACAAGCGGCCCAAGTGGTTGAGGTGCGGGTTGTACAGGCAGATTCGCTGCGGAAAGCGTCTCTTGGTTCCGAGGGCGTCCAGTTATCAGGTAGAGCGAAATAATGATAATGGCCAATCCGAATCCAGCGCCAACAATAGCCAGGGCAACTTTGGGGGAAACACTGAACTGAGGCTTTTTGGGTTTCTTCTTTTTTGGTTTCGAGGTTTGTGTGCGAACTGGGTTCACTGACGGTTTTTCCAGCACCGGTTCGACTCTGACTCGTTCCGGTTCTCTTCTAACTGGTGGTGCTGTGATTTGTGATTGAGACCCTTGTTCTGTCTGCGACCAGGGTAGCAGAGCATCAATAACCTCGGAGGCGCTGCGATAACGCTTCTCTGGCTGCTTGGCCATAAGTTTCGCGACAATGGCGTTGAGTTGAGCCGGAACCGAAGGCACGAGTCTGGTTAAGTCCGGAACCTTGGTCAATTGATGAGCGGCCAGAATTTGCGCAGCGGTTCCACTGAAAGGCGGAGTACCAGTGATCAACGCAAATAGAGTGGCCCCAAGGCTGTAGAGATCACTGCGAGCATCAACTGTACCGCCAATCGATTGTTCTGGCGAGATGTAGTCGACTGATCCATAAACGGCATTCGGGTTCATCATCTTGGTGAGGTTGTCCGCGTCTTCATTAAGCGATCGTGCTAACCCCATATCCAAAATTTTGATGTTTCCCTCGGTTGAGACAATGATGTTGTCGGGCTTGATGTCTCGGTGGACAAATCCCTTTTCGTGAGCATGTTTGAGGCCTGTTGCCGTCTTGATGATATACCGAACTGCTTTCTGATATGAAAGCGGTCCTTTGGAAGCGATGATTTGCTTGAGCGTTCTGCCCGAAACATACTCCATGACCAAAAAGTGAGTGCCTGATTCTTCGTTCACATCAAAGATCTTGACGATGTTGGGATGATCGAGTGCGGCGACGGCTCTTGCTTCACGGTAAAAGCGTTGCAACAATTCCTGGTTCTTGGCTTTTTCTGATTGAAGCGTTTTGATGGCCACGCGACGATGTAACGTCGTATGCTCAGCAAGAAAGATGCGACCCATCCCTCCTTTGCCGATCAAATCCATGATCTTGTAGGGGCCCAAGATAAAGCCAAGATGTTTTCCGGAGAGTAGAACTTTGCTCTGAAAGCTGGTGAGCAAACCCTGCTTTAACATGGTGGCCGAGATCAAGGCCGGATCGCCGAGGGTTTGGGGATAGTCACGTTCAAACTTGCCAACGACTTCATCGCTGAGAAGCCCGCTCTTTCGGACGAGTTCGAGGAAATTCAAGTCAGATGTGGTTGCTGCCATGATGGCATTCCTGTGGTAGAATCAGGAAGACTGACACTCGAACTATAGCTCGAAATTCCTTCAAAACACAAATTGTTGAATGTTATCCAATTGTGTGAGATATATCCGATGCCGAGGTCTAGGTAAGTGAGCTTTTCAGGAATCGTGAATTCTGCTATACAGCCATAGCATTCAATGCTGTTTGACCTGCGTTCGGGGGAGATCATGGAACGGATTCTGTGTTCTATCGTATTAGTATTGGTGATGGCCACTTGCCTCCAGGCAGACCCGGAAAAGCCCAGCGTTGGCACCACCAGCCCGCCCCCCGCTGAAGGGCAGATGTTTGGAGAATTAACCCACGATTTTGGCATGGTGCCACGGGGTTCGCAACTTCTGCACCGGTTCTGTTGGCGAAATACTACCGATAAGCCTATGGAACTGGTCGAATATCAGCGCTCCTGCGGCTGCACAACCGTGACCATCACTCCCAAAGTCGTCGAACCTGGCCAAATGGGCCACATCGAAATGTTGATGGATACCAAGCCCTTCGCCGGCGAAAAGACAGTGAACCTGAGCCTGGTGTTTGGGCCCGGTAAGCCAGTCAGCGCACAGTATCAGGTCAAGGCCTTCAGCCGGGGCGACATTGTCTACAATCCTGGCCACTTTGGGTTTGGCGTCATTAATGAAGGCGCTACGCCAACTGCGATGCTGGACATCGAGTACGCCGGCAACTTCGATTTCAAAATTTTGGGCGTAGCTGAGCAACCTGTCGGCCTTGTTGTAAAGATATCAGAAAGCTACCGGCGAACCGGCGGCGTGGGATACCACATCAGTACGACACTAACGAATGAACTTTCCAGCGGAGACTATAAGCAGACGATTCAACTGCGCACCAATGATCCATCTAATCCCATCTTGCCGGTTCTGGTCGATGCCACCGTTCGATCGTCGCTGACCGTTGTGCCTGACAAGCTTTTCTTCGGAACCGTGAAAGCAGGCGGCACGATGAATCGACGTGTGACCCTGCGATCTTCGCTCCCCTTTAAGGTTCTTTCAGTAGACGGTCAGGGGCCTGGCCTGTCAGCCGTAGTGCCGCAGACGACAAACGCCGTCCATTCGATTCTCGTTCAATGGCGGCCGATAGATACTGGTGAACTGCGAGCAGAGCTGCGCATACGAACGGATAGCGAGAAGTTTCCCTTCGTTATCTTGCCTGTCAGCGGAATCGCTCAGTAGTCAACTGATTGTACGTTCACTATCTCGTCCCCAATCTCTGGTTGGGGCGATCTGCTTCCCCCGGCTGTGTCTTAACGTTCTAAGGTTGAACACGCACATTCCAAACCTATAACTCCTCTGTTCGCAATGTTCTAACAGCGGAGTGTTCTCATGGCAGTGCGCGTAGCAATTAACGGTTTTGGTCGAATCGGTCGCATGGTGTTGCGTATCCTGGCTCAGCGGGGCGGGTTTGATGTCGTAGCCATCAACGATCTCGACGATCCCAAGGGGCTGGCCCATCTTCTCAAGTACGACAGCGCTCACGGCAAGTTCTCCAAGACGGTGACCGTTGATGGTGATGTCATGACGGTGGACGGCAAGCCCATCAAAGTGCTGAAAGAGAAAGTGCCCGCCAATCTGCCTTGGGCAGCCATGAAGGTCGATCTTGTGATCGAATGTTCCGGTGTCTTCAACGACAAGGAAAGCCCCAAGGGTGGCTTCGGCGACCACATCAAAGCGGGAGCCAAGAAGGTCATCATCTCCGCGCCTGCTAAGGGAGAAGATATCACCGTCGTGATGGGCGTTAACGACAGCAAGCTGACCAAAGAACATCAGACCATTTCCAACGCCAGTTGCACCACCAACTGCCTGGCCCCGATGGCCATGGTGCTTGACGAGACCTTTGGCATCGTCAACGGCGTGATGAATACCATTCATGCCTACACCAATGATCAGCGCACCGCTGATCAGATTCACAAGGATCTGCGTCGTGCACGCGCCGCCGCGGTCAACATCATCCCCAGCTCCACGGGTGCAGCCAAAGCGATCGGCCTGGTCTTGCCGCAACTGGCCGGCAAACTTGATGGTCTGTCACTGCGTGTTCCCGTCATCACCGGTAGCATCACCGATCTGACCGTGACTGTCAAAAGGGAAGTGACCCCGGAAGAAGTCAATGCAGCCATCAAGAAGGCTGCTGACGGGAAACTTAAGGGCATTCTGGAGTACAGCGAGGAACCGCTCGTCTCCAGCGATATCATCGATAACCCCCACTCCTGCATCTTCGATGCGCTGAGCACGATCGTCAGCCCCAAAGGTAAGGGCACGATGGTGAAAGTCTTGGGCTGGTATGACAACGAATGGGGCTACAGCGAACGCACCGTTGATCTCGCCACCAAGGTCTCGAAAATGGTGTAAGACTTTCCGCATTCTTGTCCCCGGGCTCCGACCGGGGACGCACTGCAATCCTGGCTCTGCCGGGTGTCTTATTTGGAACAATATCACATCATCAGAATAATTCGTTCCCGGCAACCACCGGGGGTCGAATCGTCAGGAGTATAGTCATGGCCAAGAAAACCCTCACCGATCTGACCAATCTAAAAGGCAAAAAAGTCCTCATCCGAGTTGATTTTAACGTTCCCCAGGATGATGCGGGTAACATCAGCAATGACCGCCGCATTCGTTCAGCACTTCCAACGATTCAGCATGTGCTGAACGCCGGCGGCAGCGCCATTGTCATGAGCCACTTCGGCCGGCCCAAAGGCGATCCAAAGAAGGATGCACCCTTTACGATGAACAAGGTCGCCGCCCGCCTCAGCGAATTGCTGGGCAAGCCGGTCAAGAAGATGGACGCTGTCGTGGGAGCGGAAGTCAAAACGGCTGTGCAGGAGGTTGGTCCTGGTGAAGTTGTGTTGTTGGAGAATCTTCGCTTCCATGCCGGCGAGCAGAAAGGCGACGAAGCCTTCGCCAAAGAAATCGCCGCCCTGGGCGATGTCTATGTGAACGATGCCTTTGGCACCTGTCACCGCACCGACGCTTCGATGTACGCAGTCCCTGCCGCACTCGCCATCAAGCCTCGTGTCGTCGGTTTCCTCGTCGCCAAGGAACTGGAGATTCTCGGACAGCTTCTGAGCAAGCCGCCACGACCACTGATTGGCGTGATGGGCGGTGCCAAGGTCTCCGACAAGATGGGCTTCATCAAGAGCATGCTCAAGCGAGTCGACAAGCTCCTCATCGGCGGAGCGATGACCTACACCTTCATGCTCGCCAAGGGCCAAACGATTGGCAGCAGCAAGGCTGAGGCAGACAAGGTCGATCTGGCCAGGGAACTCCTGGCTTTGGGTGGCGACAAGATCGTTCTGCCTGTCGATCACCTGACTGCTGACAAACCGGATGCGTCAGCCAAGACCAGGGTAATCGAAGGCCCGATTCCCGCCGGCACTTTCGGGATGGACATCGGCCCCAAGACGATTGCCCTCTATTGCGACCTAATTCGCACGGCTGGCACTGTCGTTTGGAATGGCCCCCTCGGCAAGTTTGAGGATGAACCCTTTTCCAAGGGCACGAAAGCTGTTGCACAAGCCATGACCGAGTGCAAGGGCGTCACCATCGTGGGCGGCGGTGAAACGGCTGAAGCAGTCGAGGCCTTCGGTCTCGACTCGAAGATGACCCATGTATCCACCGGTGGCGGAGCGTTCCTTGAATATGTCGAAGGCACCCCCTTCAAAGCTCTCTCGGTGATCGACGACAAGTAGAATGGGAGCAATGGTGAATCGTAAGAAGATGGTTTGCGGCTATCTTTTTCTGGTACTCCTGATCTTCATCCCACCGATGCTCAGGGGCCAAGAATCGCCGCCTCGTATCGATGTGATTCTCTGGTTCGATACTGAAGACTACATTCTTCCCGCCAGCGATGACGCGGCACTCAGGCTGGCGAACTGGCTGACCGAGCACAAGATCCAAGCCACTTTCAAGGTCGTCGGTGAAAAGGCCCGTACCCTCGAAAGACGGGGGCGCACCGATGTCATCGAAGCTCTCAAGAAACACGAGATCGGCTATCACAGTAACTGGCACAGTGTGCCGCCCACACCGGCTCAATACCTCAACGCCTGTGGTTGGGCTGACGGTGTTGCCGAGTTCACTCGGCGTGAGAAACCCGGGTATGATGATGTTGCCCGCATCTTCGGGCAGAAGCCGAGTTGCTATGGCCAGCCAGGCAGCTCCTGGGCGCCACAATCGCATGCGGCCCTCCATCAATGGGGCATGCGCATTTATCTCGATGCCGGCAGCCATGTCAATGTCGAGGATAAGCCGTTCTGGTACGGCGGCTTGCTGAACTTCTACAAGCTGAATCACCAGATTCGTGTTGGGATCAATTACCCTCATGAGCTGGAAGAAGCCAAGATCAAGTTCCTGCAGGCACGGGATCAATTGATCTCAGAAGGTGGCGGGGTCATCAGTATCGTCTACCACCCCTGCGAGTTCGTGCATCAGCAGTTCTGGGATGGGGTGAACTTCAAGAACGGTGCCAACCCGCCACGAGAGCAATGGAAGCTGCCCCCGACCAAGACCGAGGCGCAGAGCAAGCTGGCCTATCACAACTTCGAGGAGTATGTGCTATTCATGCAGCGATTTCCAGGAGTGCAGTTCGTGACCGCGACTCAGGCTGCCGCGATGTACCCCGACAAAGCCCGTAAGGTGAATTGGACAAATCTCGAAGTCGAGAAACTGGCTCTTGCATCATCTTCAGATTTTCATTTGAAAGGCATTCATTGGGTCAAGGCCAACGACTTGATACTTAGTCCTGCTGAATTTTTCTGGCTATGCACGATGGCTGTAGACCAAAAGTTTGATAAGGAAAGCTCAAGGGAGCTGATCATTTCCAAAGCACTGCCTGAATTGATTGCCGGGCCTGATCGAACCCCGGCAAAGGAAGTAACGAAAACCCTAGATCTGACCAGATTGGATGTAGAACGTGCAGTATCGCAGGTCAAAGATTATCTAATGACTCACCATCAGATTCCCCCTGAGATATGGATAGGCAGTCAGGCTGTTACACCGGAACGATATCTTTTGGAAATGGTCACTACGCTGGATTATCGTGCCCAAGCTCGTGGGAAGCCTTTTCGAATCATTCAGCTTCTTTCCAGAGAACCCCTTTTTCTTTCATCTCGCTATGTTGCCGACAATGGCACCAACCTTTGGAAATGGGTGATCTTCCCCCAAAGCTTTTCTGCCCCCAACGTCATGGCCCAAGCACGACTTCAGGCCTGGAACCTCAAACCAGCCGTTCGCTCCAAATAGCTACGACTCTGAAAAGTAGATGAGATATACCTAAGAACCTAGGTATCATGCTGTTCATTCTATGGCTGCTGCTTAACATAATCATCACTTTTCCCACCCCCTTCTCCTTCGAGATACACGCCATGTGGAAGTTTCTCCGAGTCGGGTTCGTCGTCGCTGGACTCTCCGTTGTTGGAGCGGCTCAAATCCATGCTGACCCGGACACCACCGACACCCGCCTGCTGACGCAGCCGGCCATCCGCGCCAAGAACATTGCATTTGTCTACTCAGAAGACCTCTGGGTAGCTGATCAGGATGGCAAGAACCCCCGCCGGCTGACCAGCGATACCGGGGTCGAATCCAACCCGGTCTTCTCGCCCGACGGCCAGACCATCGCCTTCAGCGCTCAGTACGATGGCAACACCGATGTCTACACCATTCCGGTAACGGGTGGCACGCCGACTCGCCTCACCTGGCATCCCGGCCCCGATATCGTGCGTGGCTTCACGCCGGATGGCAAAGTCCTCTTCTCTTCCAATAGGAATGTCTACAGCAATCGACATTCTCAGCTCTTTACTGTCGATCTCAAAGGGGGCATGCCGACGCAACTACCCATCCCCTGGGGCTTCGAGGCAAACTACTCTCCCGATGGCGAATACATCGCTTACACTCCGGTGCGCGACGCCACGGCCCAGTGGAAACACTATCGTGGCGGCACACACTCCCGCATCTGGATCTACCGGGTGAAGGATCACGAAGTCGTCGAAATCCCCCAGCCCAAGGATCGCTGTAACGACATGGATCCCAACTGGGTCGGCAACACCATCTACTTCCGCTCTGATCGCAACGGTGAATACAACGTCTTCACCTACGATCCGGGTACCAAGGAGATCAAGCAACAGACGCAGTTCAAGGATTTCCCCGTCCTCGACATCGCGGTCGGCGGTGGCAAACTGATCTTCGAACAGGCAGGCTACCTGCACACTATGATTCCCGGCCAAACCACCACGACCCGGCTGCCTGTCGCCATCGCCACCGATTGCGTCGAAGCCCGGGCCCGGTTTGCCAAGGGTTCCAAGTATGTGCATGGAGCCAGCATCTCTCCGAGCGGAGCGCGAGCAGCCATTGAGTTCCGTGGCGAGATCATCACCGTGCCCGCTGAGAAGGGCGACCCCCGCAATCTGACCAATACCACTGGCGTCTACGAACGTGATCCTGCCTGGTCGCCAGACGGAAAGACGATTGCCTACTTCTCCGACGCCAACGGCGAGTACGAACTTCACCTGGCTCCCCAGAACGGCAAGGGCGATGTGAAGAAGATTAAGCTCAATGGTAGTGGCTTCTACAGCAACGCTACCTGGTCGCGAGATTCCAAGAAGATTCTCTTCACCGATAACTCCCAGTCGCTCTACAGTCTCGATGTCGAGTCGGGCAAACAAGTCAAGATTGTCGAACCCAAGTATGGATTCTCCCGAGGGGTGAAGCTGAGCAGCTGGTCTCCCGATTCCAAATGGATCACCTATGCCATCGATACGCCGGCTCACATCGCTCAGGTCTTTGTCTATTCTTTGGAAGAAAACAAGTCCTACCCGATTACCGACGGGCTGAGTGAAGCAGCCGAGCCTGCCTTTGACGCCAATGGCAAGTATCTCTATTTCCTCTCCTCGAGCGATACGGCGATGAGCAAGCATGGCTTCTCGCAGTCGGCGTCCGATACTCGCGCGCCACGCTGGTCGATGAACCTGGTTACTCTCCGCAAGGATACTCCTTCGCCATTCCTTAAAGAAAGCGACGAAGAGAAGGGTTCAACCGAAGCGGCCAAACGCACAGATAAGAAGCCAACCGAGGATGGCGACAAGGACAATAGCGATAAAGAGAAGGCTGACAAGGAAAAGAAGGATGGAGGCGAGAACAAGGATGCAGATACTGAAAAGACTGATCGTATGAAACGGATGATGGATGCTCGTCGTAATGCCGGCGGCGCTGAAAAGAAAGAGCCGTTCAAGATCGACTTTGAAGGCATCGATCAACGCATTCTGGCGTTCCCCATCGGCGCAGGCAACTTTTCCAACCTTCAAGCCGGTTCTGCCGGGCAGATTTACTATCTGTCCCGAGGCAATAACGATGAAGGTGGCGGACGAGGTGGCCGTGGCGGGTTTGGCGGCGGCGCAGCGCTTCATCGCTATGATCTCGAGAAGCGCAAGGACGATACCGTGCAGGCCACCTGCATGACATATGAACTGACACCCGATGGCAAGAAAATGCTCTACGCCACTTCCCCAGGAAGTTGGTTCATCGGCTCCAGTGGCGGCGGTGGTGGCGGAGCGGCGGCTGCCATGCTCGGCGGCGGTCGTGGCGGTCGTCCCGGTGGCGGGGCTGCACCTGCTGGCGGAGGCGACAGTGCCGAGAGCGGTTCGGGCAAGCTTAACCTTGATGCCATCGAAGTCCGCATGGATCCACGGGCGGAATGGAAGCAGATCTTCCACGAAGCCTGGCGCATCAATCGTGACTACTTCTACGATCCCTACATGCACGGTGCCGATTGGCCCGCCATGGAGAAGAAGTACGAAGCCTTCCTGCCTCACCTCACTAACTCCGGCGATCTCTACAAGGTGATCCGTTGGATGCTCAGCGAACTGGCGGTAGGCCACAGCTACACGACTCCCGGCGAACGGCTCTATGAACGCAAGACGACTCCGGGCGGCTTGCTCGGGGCTGACTTCGAAGTGGCCGATGGTCGTTACAAGTTCAAGAAGATCTATGGCGGCCTCAACTGGACGCCTGATCTGCGCTCGCCGCTGACTGCTCCCGGCGTCAATGTCAAGGAAGGCGAGTTCCTTCTCGCCGTCCGTGGCGTTGATCTCAAGGCCCCGATGGAAGTCTATTCCCTCTTTGAGAATACCGCCGGCAAGAGCATCGAGATCACTGTTGGGCCCAATGCCGACGGCAAAGACAGCCGAACTGTCTCAGTCGAGCCGCTCACCAGCGAGTTGGCACTCCGCAACCGAGAGTGGATGGAAGGCAACCTCAAGAAGGTCGCTAAACTGTCGGGTGGCAAGGTCGGGTACGTCTATGTGCCTGATACTGCCGGGCAGGGTGTGGCTTACTTCAAGCGGTACTTCTTCCCACAGATCGATAAGGAAGGCCTGGTCGTCGATGAACGATTCAATTCGGGTGGTCAGATCGCTGACTACTACATCGACATCTTGCGTCGGCCCTTCACCTCCTACTGGGCACCACGGCACGGCGCTGACTGGCGCTCACCCAGCGCTGCTATTCATGGCCCCAAGGCGATGATCATCGACGAAGGTGCCGGTTCAGGCGGTGACATGCTGCCCTGGATGTTCCGCAAGTACAAGGTCGGCCCGCTGGTTGGCAAGCGTACCTGGGGTGGTCTGGTCGGCATTGGCGGTTATCCGACGCTGATGGACGGCGGCAGCGTCACAGCTCCCAGCTTTGCCATCTGGTCGCCGGAGGAAGGCTTCACCGTCGAAAACGAAGGCGTACCTCCCGACTACGACATCGACATTCTTCCCAAGGATGTCATCGCCGGCCGCGACCCTCAGCTTGAAAAGGCTGTCGATCTGGTGATGAAAGAATTGGAGAAGAACCCGGCAAAGGTCGATCAGCGCCCAGCGTACCCGCGCCGAGCTGCGAAGAAGGATGGGAACTGAACTTCTTTGATAATGAACTCAAACCCACGAGCAATTGCTCGTGGGTTTTTTCATTAACTCGAATACTGATGCCCCGCATCGGGAAACGTCCCCTGGCGCACCTCGTTGATGAACGACCTGGTGCCTTCCATGATGCTCTGGCTGAGGTTGGCGTACGATTTGACAAACTTGGGTCGTCGGCCCAGACCGTACTGAAACAGATCGTGAAAGACGAGCACCTGGCCATCGCAGCCTGCCCCGGCCCCGATGCCAATAGTGGGGATGGGCACGCTGGCGGTGACCCTGGCTGCCAGTTCAGCGGGCACTCCTTCAATCACCACGGCGTATGCTCTCGCTTCGACGACGGCCTGGGCGTCAGCCAGCAGTCGATCTTCGTCTCGCTGCACCTTGAAGCCGCCGAAGGCGTGAATGGATTGTGGAGTAAGCCCCACATGCCCCATCACCGGAATATCAGCAGCAGTGATCGCGGCAATAGCAGCGGCGCTGCGAACGCCTCCTTCGAGTTTGACCGCGTGAGCGCCGCCCTGCTGAATGATCCTGCCGGCGTTTTCTACTGCCTGCTGCGGGCTTACCTGATAAGTCATGAACGGCATATCAGTCACGACCATGCTGCGTCGGGCTGCCCGGGCCACCATCCTGGTGTGATAGATCATTTCATCCAGCGTTACGGTCAGCGAATGGGGATGCCCCTGGACGACCATCCCCAGTGAATCGCCGACGAGTTGGATATCGACACCCGCTTCATCGAGAATCTGGGCCGTCGGATAATCGTAGGCGGTGACGACCGCGATCTTCTTCCCCTGCGCCTTGGACGATTGACAGTCCAGCACTGTGAAAGCCTTTTGCCCCGCAAATGGTAGCGTCGACATGGATGGTCTTTCGTGGGCTGTGGGCATCGTGCCCAGGGGCTGGTGAAGTCTGGCTCAGACTTGGAGATCGGCAAGGACATCGTGCAGGGGACGCACCAGTCGATGGAAGTCGTGGCTGTGCAGGTAAACGGTGCCCCACTTCGGGCTGCGTACCTTCATCGCCTGGGCATAGACATCAACAGGGATGGCCCGAAGCAGATAACGCTTGTCTTGCCAGTTCCAGAGTGTGTCGTGCTTCATCAAAGGCATATCTTCGGAGACCAGGTGATAGGAAAAGACAAACAAGGCCCGGTAGTTGGGGCCGAACTTGTTGGCCCAAAGCTGGGCATCGTCAACATCGCCTTGGGTTGCCCAGCATTCCCAGGTGCGTTTGGGTTTCTCCGGTTTGCCGCCCGGAAACTTGCGCCCTTTAACGTCAATGACGAACTGCTCGCCCCGGCTGCCATGAACGATAAAGTCGAGGCTCTTGACCGAGGCGTTGCCTTCGTAGCTGCGCCGCGATTCGTCAATGGGGACAAAACTCACCCGGCGATCCCGAAGGAGCGCAGCGAAGGCCGCTTCGTAGTGGTTGTAGCGATCCATAAACAGGAGCCAGTAGCCAGGAGTCAGAAGCCAGAATCGTCTGGCTCTCCCTCCCTGTTAGAGTAATCTACTGAGAGGCCGGTGACAATGTGGATTGCAGAATCGATGAGAGGGTTAACACCAGGTCAGCGGCAGCCACTTCCTGGGTGGTGCGCTGGGCCAGTTGTTTGACTTGCCAGACAGATTTGCTGATTTCATCAGGGCCGGCGATGAGGGCGATCGTGAAGCCCTTTTTCTCCGCGTAGGCCAATTGCGTGCCGAGCTTCTTGGCTTCCGGATAGACTTCCACGCCGATGCCGGCCTGACGCAGGCACCGGGCCATCGCCTGGTACGTGCCGAGGTGATCGGCGCTGAACTGCGCAAGCAGCACCGGGGCGGCGGTGGAGATGGCGGGGATGAGTTTCAGTTCCTCCATGGCCGCCAGCAATCGATCCAGACCCAGCGATGCCCCGACGCCAGGCAGTATCTGTTTGGTGTAAAGGCTGGCGAGGTTATCGTACCGGCCACCTGAACAGACGCTGCCGATGCCGGGCAGGTCACACAGTAGCGTTTCGTAGACGGTGCCGGTGTAGTAATCGAGGCCGCGGGCGATACCGAGATCGATCTGTAGACGCTCGGCAGGGATGCCCGCTTCGGAAGTGACCTGGATCAACTGCTTCAACCTGCTGATGCCCTCAGCACACTTGGCGTTCTGCCCGAACTGCTGCTGCATCTGGTCGAGGATGGAGAGATTATCCCCCGTGATCTCGGCCAGGGTCAAGACTCGCTGAGCCTGATCGCTGGTGACACCCGCCTTGGACTGCATCTCAGCAGCCACTTCGTTCCGGCCAATCTTGGCAAGCTTATCGAGGGAGCGGAGCAAAGGAGCGCTGCGGTCAGCCAGTTGCAGTTCCTCCAGCAGCCCGTTGAGGATCATGCGGTTGTTGATGTGTATACGAAATCGGCTGAAGCCGAGCGCAGCCAAAAGATCATGGATGACCAGAGCCACTTCAATGTCGGCGGCATTGCTGGTGGTGCCAATAGTATCGAAATCGCACTGAACAAACTCACGATATCGGCCACGCTGTTGCCGTTCACCGCGCCAGACGGGTGCCAGGTGATATCGCTTGAAGGGCGTGCCCAGGGTGCCGATGTGCTGGGCAGCGAAGCGGGCCAGGGGGACGGTCAGATCAAAGCGCAAACCCACATCACGGTCGCCGTGATCCTTGAAACGGTACAATTGCTTGTCAGTCTCTTCGCCCCCTTTACCCAGAAGAATCTCGGTGTATTCCAGGGCAGGGGTATCAATGGGTACAAAACCATAAGAACGATAAACAGCCCTGGCCTTCTCCATGAAGCGTTCACGGGGAATCATCAGGGCCGGAAGATAATCACGAAAGCCGGCCAGTGTGCGTGGTTCGATGAGCATGATAAGAGCTATCAGCTGTCAGCTACTAGCTGTCAGCTATTAGCCGTCAGCTATCAGCCATCAGCAATACAAGTGAGTGGCGTGTTACCATTGATCTATCAGTTCGTTATTCAGCATCAACCTGTCTTCGCTGATAGCTGACGGCTGAAAGCTGACAGCTTACTTGCTGTTCCTCTTCTGCCTCAGTTTCGCCGAGACTCGTTTCATGAAACGCTGCTCTTCGCTGCTGAGGGCCTGGATGCCGCCGCCTTCGTGCATCTTGGCGAGCAGTTCATCGACGCGCTGTTCGTCGGCGATGCGTTCGTCTTCTTCTTTTTGTTTTTTCTTCTCAGCTCGTTCATTCATCCAACGCTGCAGCATCGAGGGCTGACGTTCCTTGGATTTGGCGCTTCGTTCCAGGCTGGTGTAGCCCTGGGAAAAGTCATAACCAAAAGTATCGTCATCCATGATCCCTGACTCTAATCGCTGTAGTTCCGATTGGCACGAGATGAAGATGAAGATAACCAGCAGGAAAGTCATAATGAGCGTGGTGTAGTTTTCCTTATCGAGGAAAATGAACGCCCACAGGCTGAGGAGGATCGCCACAGTAAAGCCCGCATAACAAGCGATCTTGGTGGCTGTATAAAAGCCATAGCGTGGCCACAGTGCAGCTTGAAGCAACCGGCCACCATCTAAGGGGAAACCGACGCACAGGACATTGAACCAGAAGAGGAACCAGTTCAGGAAGAAGAAACGCAGCAGCCAGGCGGAATACCACGGCAATTGCTGCATGATTACCTCGTGCCCGCCGATCAAGGTGGCCGAACCCCATGGATACCAGAGCGGATTGATGGGAGGCCAAAAGCCCATGATCAGCAGCAGGGAGCCAGTAATGAGGTAAAGCACAAGATTGACCGCCGGCCCGCCGGCAGTTGTGACGAAACTGGCCCAAGCGTTATGAGGATGGCTAACCATCGCCAGGCCGCCTAATGGCCAGAGCAGGATTTCATCCGCGGAACCACCCACTGAACGCGCCGCGAAGCAGTGGCCCAGTTCATGCATCAGAACGATCGCAAACAGCATCGTCAGCAGCACGAACATTTCCATGGCATAGACGCTGCCGCCTATCTTGGCCGCGCTGCCCACCTCGGCGACGATGAAGATAATGAAAAACAGTTCGATTCGGACGAGGATGCCCGCAATGCGTGTGAACGGGATGGACCACGACATGGGTCCCTGCATGATTTCGCTCCCCTATGATCAGCGCTTCATTTCCATACACCGGTATTCTATCATGCCAGTGTCTCACTTCCATCAGGACTCGCCATGAACCCGCCAAGTTCATCCAATCAGAGACAACTCATCCATCACGGACAGCGGATAGATTTGTACCACGTTCAGGTTCCCAGCCGCAAGGGCGGCACGGAGAATAAGGAGTTCGTCGACCACCCGGGTGCGGTTGTGATTCTTCCTATTCTAGCAGATGGCAGCGTTTGCCTGATCAAGAATTGGCGTTATTCGGCTGACGCAAAACTGTGGGAATTGCCAGCTGGAACGCTTGAACGTGGCGAACAGACCCTCCCAGCTGCTCAACGTGAATTGCAGGAAGAAACAGGCTACAGGGCCCGGTCATGGCGGCTGCTCACCGAGTTCTGGGTCTCTCCCGGGGTCTATGGCGAGAAGATGTGGCTCTATCTGGCGCAGGATCTGATACCTGGCCAGCAACGTCTCGATGCCACCGAACAAATCCAGACCGAAACCGTCAAATGGGATAAAGCCCTCCAAATGGCCTTGCAGGGAACGATCCAGGATGCGAAAACATTGTGCGGCATACTGTTGTGGGATCGATTGCGTCATGAAGCAGATAAACCATAGCCTGGCACTCGTTCTTTTGATCTGGATCGGCAGTCAGGGATGTATGCCCTATCACCCCAATCCTACTCGGGTAACTACGGGGCCTGTGCCGACGTTCAAGCATGTGGATGCTCCACTTTGTAATCCCAAGGAAGTGCTGGAGCGGGCTATTCAGGTTCGAGGTGGTGAGGCATTGCTGAAGCGACTTCAAACGGCCTCTTACATTGGAAATGGCTTGTCGGCGCCACAGAACCAGGTGGCCCATTTCAAGTTTCGTACGATTTCTGTGTTGCCAGATCGACTCCGGGATGAAACCGACTATGAGGGTGGACTCAAGTTTGTGCAGGTGCTTGATCGAGACAAAGGCTGGGTCTCGACCAATGGCGAGGTAAAGGGAATGGATGCGGTTAATCTCCAATCGATTCGAGAGCAACTCTATGTCAACCTTTTGTTGACGCTGGTTCCGCTACGAGAAGCGCGCATGACTTTGGAGCCATTGCCGCAACGTCGTCTGGAAGGGGTGATAGCCCAGGGGTTCGTCATTAAGAGCCAGGGACAGCGTGATGTGACTTTGTACTTCGAGAAGGAGAATGGTCTGCCCTTGATGGTTAAAGCGAAATCCATCGATCCCAATACTCTCATTGAACATGATCAGGAGACTTATTTTTCAGGGTATGCAGCCATGCAGGGTATTCAATTCCCTAAGCGTTGGAACGTCTATCATGACGGCAACAAGAGCATGGAACTGAACTTCGAGGACTTCAAGTTTCTTGAGAAGGTCGAAGATATTCTTTTCACTAAGCCCTAAACCATGTCTTCCTCACGGCCCCTTTATTTTGATTACAACGCCACGACGCCGATTGATCCCGCCGTCCTGGAAGCGATGCTGCCTTGGTTTATGGGGCAGTTTGGCAATCCCTCCAGCGGACATGAGTATGGCAGGCAGGCTCAAGGAGCTGTCGCCCATGCTCGTGAGCAACTCGCCGCTCTCATCAACGCCGGTCCCGAAGAGATCATCTTTACCAGTAGTTGCACCGAGGCGAGCAACTTTGCGATCAAAGGGTGGGTCGGGCCGCTATTGCGTAAGAACCATGGCCTCGGACAGATCATCACCTCAACCATCGAGCATCCTGCGACGCTGATCCCCTGTCAGCACCTGGCAAAGCTTGGCTGTCAAATAACCCTTCTGCCGGTAGATGGGCATGGCACGATAAATCTCGATGCCTTGCAAGATGCCCTCCAGCGGCCGACGGCCTTAGTCAGCATCATGCATGCCAACAATGAAGTGGGCACGCTGCAACCGATTCAAGAGATAGTAAGACTGGCTCATCAAACAGGCGCACTCATACACTGCGACGCGGCCCAGTCCATCGGTAAGGTGCCGGTAGACGTCAAAGCCCTCGATGTCGATCTACTCAGCCTCGCCGGCCATAAGTGTTATGCGCCCAAAGGAGTGGGGGCTTTGTACGTCAGGAAGGGCATCACTCTCGAACCGTTGATCCATGGGGCCGGACAAGAGTTGGGTCGACGGGCGGGAACGGAGAACGTTCCTTATGTGGTGGGATTTGGGAAAGCAGCAGAGATCGCACGGCATTCATTGCCACTGGCTACGCAGCGTCTGCACCAGCTTCGAGATCGACTCTGGCAGCAACTTCACGACAAGCTGGGTGATCGAATCGTAATCAATGGCCATCCCACCCAGCGACTGCCCAACACGCTCAATGTCAGCTTCAAAGGCTGGGTTGGCAACGAACTGCTGGCAGGCATACCTGAACTAGCGACTTCGACCGGCTCAGCCTGCCACGAAGGCCACGTTTGTGTTTCGCCAGTGCTACAAGCGATGGGGATTGAACACTCTGTTGCTCAAGGAGCCGTCCGCCTGAGTGTGGGCAGATTTACCACCGATGCTGAAGTGGATCGTGCTGCGGAGTTACTAATCTGTCGTTCTTTGCGCCAATCTGCATAATCTGCCTTTGTTATCGCACACTGATGTTTAGTTCAAAGGCATCGTGGGCTGCTTCCATTCCCATTGCTTCATCTCTTCGAGCCGAGTGGGATCGGTCAGGTTGAAATGCAGCGGCGTCACGGTGATGTAACGATTGGCCAGGTCACGGACATCACTCTCGCCGATGGCGGGTGGGCAGGTGACATCGGAAGCAATCCAGAAATAGGTGCGTCCCCGTGGATCAGTACGGCGGTCATACTTCTCGTCGTAGGGAGCAGTGCCCTGGGCAGCGACACGGATACCAAGCGGTGGGCCATCATCGAGGGCCGGAATGTTGACATTGAAGAGTTGTCCCGGTTTGGGGTTCTTGGCCACTATTTGTTCGACCATTTGTCTTCCCAGCACCGCGGCTTTGGGGAAGTTGAGCTTGGGCGGTTTCTTATACTCCAAAGAGATAGCGATGCTGGTAATGCCAAAGAACGCTCCTTCGATGGCTGCGGCGACGGTGCCCGAGTAGAGCACGTTGATTCCGGCATTGGAGCCTGCGTTGATGCCACTGACGACCAAGTCAGGGGGCTTGGGCAGCAGTTGCGTGATGGCGAGCTTGACGCAATCGGCCGGCCTGCCTTCCACTCCCCAGCCAATCCGCTGATGATGCTCGTCGAAGACTTCTTGAACCAGCAGGGGTTGCATCAGGGTGATTGAATGGCCGACGGCACTTTGTTCGGTGGCTGGGGCAACGACGGTAACATTGCCTATTTTCCGCAGTTCTTCCAGCAGTGCCCGCAGACCGGGAGCAAAGATGCCATCATCATTGGTGAGCAGGATGTTCATGCAGTTATGATAGGGAGGGCGAGGCTCCCGCCGAGCCGCAAGTAAAAGTAAAACGGCGGAGGGACACTCCGCCGTTCGATCAAAATAGTGGATAGTCTTAGCGAGGAACAATCTGCACAGTCAATGTCTCAGCAGCGTTGATCGTTCGCAGGGTGTTGCCTTGAACGCCTACGACTTCGTAGGTGATATATCCGGGGATCTTGTTGAGATTGAGTGTCTGGTTCGGCTGGAGGGTGAAGAACTGGCCATCGACTATGGCCGTTAATGTCATCGGATAAAGATTGATGAATCGCAGCGTTCCAAAATTGTTGCGTGGCGCAGCTGCGTTGGCCTGCGATTCAGGAGGGGTCGGCAAGGCCAAAGACTGTCGTGTCCTATCATAGGCGCTGGATTCAGACTGAGCTCGAACCCCGTCAACACGGGTATTCATCTTGACCATTTCCTGCTGGAGCTTGCCAATGTCGTTCTGTGCCTGGATGAAATCGATCTGCAATGCGTCGTACTTCTTCTTAAGGTCGATTACATCACGAGAGTTGAACTGAACCTCTTGTTTCAGCTTGGTTAGTTCCTGCATGGCCAGTGTATTATCTTCTTGACGTTTGTTCGGCTGATCCACAGTGTTCGGTTCAATCTTGGTGCCGTTACCCTCTTCGATGGGTTTCTTGGCAGCGGGAACAACAAGGCCGGCCTGAGCTACCCCGGTAGATGTGGCATTTTTCATGGCAAGGAAGTCGTTCTGAAGACGTTCATAATTACCATTCATGATTTTGAGAATGTCCTGCATCGTCTGCAACTGAGTCTTGACGTTGCTATGATTCTTTGTCTGATTCTCTTCCACCAGGAGGAGACGGGCTTTGAGGTCATTCAGCTCGACAGCCATCTTCTTGAGCGCTTCAGTTGTTGCTGCTTCGGACTTGCCCAATTCAGTGCCCCAGCGCACCAGCGGCCCGGCGGCGGTTTCCTGCGCCTGGCTGCTCAATGTCAAACAGGTAACGATACAACCAGCGATGAGGTATTTCTTGAGATGAAGCATTGCGTGAGTCTCCTTCGTTATTCTTATCTTAATCAGGGTAGGGCGAAAAATCCCGCAGAGCAAGCATAATTTGCCATGTATGGGGCCGAATTACGTTGTAACGGGGGGTGGGGCGGCTGTTTCATTTGCCTGGAACCCGCAGGTTTTGTGGGTGCCATCACAGAATGGCTTTTTCAGGCTTGCCCCGCAACGGCACAGGGAGATGGAAGATTTTCCCTGTGGAATCGTATAAACCTGGCCAAGATGATCGATAACCTGAACCTCGACACCTGGATCGAGAGGGATCACTAGTGGGCCATTCTCCCGACAACGGATCGTGACTGGGGTACTCATCAGCATTCCTTCCGTGAAGTTGTACAACAAGAGAACACTTCACTAGTCATGATAGTCTCCAACCACCAGACGACACAGGAAACTTGGCCATGCCCGAAGGACCAGTAATTCTCTGCGGACTTGGTCGCATCGGCTGGCCCGTACTTGGCTATTTGAAGGCCTTAGGTTGGAATGTTATTGCAATAGATCAGGAATGCTCACCAGACGATCCTCGTTTGCAAGGTGTCGAGTTGATTCGGGGCAACTTTCGAGATCCCGGTGTTCTCCAAAAGGCAGGAATTGATCAAACCCGTGGAGTTATTCTTTCAGCCAATGACGACCTTGCCAATCTGGCAGCAACTCTGGAAATACGCAGGCTCAATGCTCAGGTAAGGATTATCGTCCGGCTGTTCAACGAAAACCTGGTCGCTAAGCTCGGGCAGACTGTCGCCAACGTGAAAGCGCTCTCTTCCTCCCGGTTGGCCGGCCCTCTTCTGGCTTCTACGGCGCTTTCAGGCGAAGTCCTGTCCCGCTTCAACAGCTTGAACGACGAATGGCAAATCGAACGTATTACGATTGAGAAAGAAAGTACCTTAGCAGGCCGAACCATCACTGATCTTGGCAAAGAGTATCCCAGCCTGCAATGCTTAAGCAAGATTGTGCCAGGAAAGAAACTACAAGGGGGCGAGACACTCCAATTCGTAGGCCGAGTCGATGAGATGCCTCGATTGCGCGAAGCGGCGTCCGGAGAGGAAAGCCTGACCGCTCAATGGGCTGGTCGTATGCGACGATTTCTCCGCACCGTGCTGACTACCCTCAAAGAAGTCGAATGGCCGGTCAAGGTAGCGGCTCTGAGTTTTTTCTCTGTGGTGCTTATTGGAACGATGATCCATTGGGTGTACGGACTGTCCAAATGCACCACCATTACTCGTAGTCTCATCCACACCTTGAACATCATGGTCACTTCAGGGAATTTGGATGAGGGTGAAGACGATGTTCCCTGGAAACATGTCTTCATCAGCTTTCTCAAGATGTCAGGGTTGCTGCTGACAGCCGCATTTACCGCGCTCTTGACGAATTACCTCGTCAGAGTCAGGTTGCTGGGAGTGCTGGCCATCAGCAGGGTTCCCGAATCGGGGCATGTTGTGCTATGTGGCCTGGGTACGGTTGGTATTCGTGTGGTGGAAGCCTTGCGCCGTGATGGTGTGCCGGTGGTGGTACTGGAAAAGGTCGAAACCGGTCGATTTCTGGCGACAGCCCGTCAATTGGGCGCTACCGTATTGTTGGGTGATGCTACCGTGCCAGCCATCTTGATTCGGGCACATACCGCTCAAGCTCGATCTCTCATCGCCGCCACTAGTAGCGATTTGGCCAATATTGAAATTGCTCTTTTGGCCAGGGAACAGAACCCCAAGGTGCGTGTTGTGCTGCGATTAGACGACTCGGCCCTCGCCGATGCTTTGCGTCAGACCGCTAACATTCGATACGCTCTAAGCTTGGCGCAACTCACAGCTCCTGCCTTTGTGTTGCCGTTGTTCGGTGATCGCATCTTGAGTCTGTTCTGGATCGAGCAATGTCTGCATCTGGTAGTAGAAATTATCGTCACGGCAGAAACCAGAGGGATTTTGGGAATGAGAGATGCTGAAATCGAGAAATACCTTGATTGCTGGGTGATCATACCTGATCAACATCAACCATTGGCAGTATCGGATGAAGTGAAAGATGGACAACGCATTCTTATCATTCTCCCTGCGGAACGAATCAAAGTGATTCTGGAACGTTGCTATCGGTTGTACACAGTTATTTCGACCCCTCGAACTTGAGCTTTTTTTTGGTTTATCGTTCGATCCATTGGCTGCTGTCACTTGCCCTCGGCGAATCCCCACTGCTTTGACAGCAAGTGAACCGCATCGAGCTGCCTCGCACTACATCTGTGAAGACTCTGCCGCCTGTGATGGTTCTAGCAGTAATGGCTAGAAGGCGTAAGTTGCCCAACGTGCTTGGGTAGTGATTACCCACTCGGTACAAACTGGGTTTGACATCCTCTGAAGTCTGGTAGTGCTGGTCGAAAGAAGTGTAGCAGCTACACCGTGCGTGAGCATGGCAGCTGGATGGCCGTCGTGGGTTCTGGGGTGAGAAGACGGACGCTGTATTGCAGCCGTTGGCCGTGGGCTGGACAGGACTGAGGACCAGACCTGTCCGGATCTAAGGAATCGAAGCGTTCGATCCGGGGTACTCGGGCCGAGCATTCACAAGGAGGTTGCGTATCCATGAAGAAGCACATCGCCAAACTGCTGGCTGCTGTGGCCATGACCTGGCTCGGCGGCAGCGCTCTTGCGGGCGAACCCTGCACGACTTGCGCCAACGATCAGCCTGCTGCCAAGGGTGGCTGGTATGCGTCGGCAGGCGTTCTCTATCTCAAGCACGTGGGCACCAGTGATGTGGCCTACGCGGCTACCGCCTGGTCGCCCCTCGATGAGAACGGCCAGAACGTTGCCCTCGGAACGTCTATCAGTAACTTTGACCACAACTATAACTGGGGCGGCCGCTTTGAAGTCGGAGTCAAGGATTGCAGCGGCTTCGGAGCGCGTATTAAGTACTTCCAGTATAACGACAGCAGTTCGGTTGGCGTCCTGGACAACGTCGGAACCCAAAGCATCCCAACGCTGCCGGGAGTTTCATTCAACCAAACCAGCGGGATCACGTTTCAACCTGCTAATGCCTTGGGTGTGAATTACACCAGCGTAGGTACCGATACGGCACCTTCTTTTTTTACTGCTGATCGCAGCCTGCAAATCCGATCACTTGACTTCGACGTGACCTCTGATTGCCGCTATGGCTGCCTTGAGGTGACCTGGTTTGGCGGTATCCGCTGGTTACAGATCAATCAAAGCTATAACTCTTCGGATACCGTGCTGAATCCCGAATTGTTGGAAAACCCGAATGTTGTCCCCCAACAACAAATCTTGAATTCGAATCAGACACTTAATGGCTGGGGCCCGACAGTTGGCGTTGAAGGCCGCTATCCCGTGGCTTCCAATCTCAAGGCTTTCGGCAGTGCCCGCTTTGGTATCCTGCACATGGAGGGGAACCAGCGAGTTGATGTCACTCAAATTCCAGTCCCTGGCAGTGCTTTCAACCCCGTGCATTTAGGGAATGTTTCTTCCCGCTGCCTGGGCATGCCTATTGGTGAACTGGAACTGGGCAGCGAATACTCGAAATGCCTCGGTTGCGACGGCCCGGAATTGTTTGTCCGTGGTTCAGTCTTGTCTCAAGGCTATTGGGGCGCTGGTAATGCCGCCCGGGTCACTGGCCAGAACACTATTGGGAACACTGACCTGTTCCTCTTTGGCTTCGCTGTTGATATCGGTGTTCGATACTAACTATTTCACTCAGGGAGAGCAGGATGCTCTCCCTGACCCGGCTCGCGGCGTGGGGACGCTCTCGAACTTAATCCAGGCAGAAATGCCTGTTACGCAGAACAAACGCTACTTCCGGACAGGTGATCGATCAGACGATCCGGTGCCGGATAGCAAACGAACACGGAGGTTCCGGTCTTATGTTGAAACGATATTCACAAGCCCTGGCTGCTGTGGCTTTGGCCTGGTTCGGTGGTGCGGCTTACGCTCAGCAGCCTGCCACTTCAGCTCCTTCTTCAGCTAGTGCTGCAGCAGCTGCGGCCAACTGCTCTACTTGTGCGCCTGCATGCGAAACCAGTTGCGGCGGGTTCTACGGATCAGCTGGTGTCTTGTTCCTCAAGGCATGCAGCAATGGTGATAACTCCTACTCTTCGTTCGATTGTCCCTACCATAATGGCCTGCCTACTGCGCACTTCACGACCATCAATGATTTTGACAATGGCATCAACCTCGGCTACCGCATGGAAGCTGGTTGGACCGATGGTTGCGGCTGGGGAGCTCGCTTACGCTACTTCTACTTTGAGAGCGCTGATTCTCAGTTCGTCATCGATAATATCTCTGATGTGCCTGATGCCGGTGACGGTATCATTTCTGTAAAGCACTCGGCCTCTCCTCTGGGAATTCAATTCCAGAGTGTTGGGAACGCGACGGATCCTTCACAACTGGTTTTCCAGAATCGTGTCCGGGTTGCCATCTGGGACCTTGAAGCGACAAAGAATACCCGTTGTGGCTGCCTTGATCTGACCTGGTCACTGGGTATACGTTACCTTCAGATTAATCAGGATTACAATGCCGATGAGGCCCTGATCAATCTCCCACCGTCAACAAACTTTCCCGCACAAGCGTTTACCATCGATCAGCACATTCGCTCGCAACACACGTTGAATGGTCTCGGACCAATCCTGGGACTCGAAGGCCGCCATACGCTGTGGGATACGCTCCGCATTTATGGTTCGGGCCGTGTTGGCTTCATCTTCTGCCAGGGCCATCAGGAAGCGTTCTACTTGGGTAACTTCGATCCTTCGACTGAGTTGGCCCCGGTATTCCGATCTGCCAGCGAGACACGGTCCAAGATGGTCACGAACGCTGAAGTGGAACTCGGCCTCGAATATGGCTATGAACTGAGCCGTAATTCCGAAGCGTATCTCCGCGTCGGCCTGGTCGGCATGGTCTTCGGTGGCGCCGGCAATTCTTCCCGGTCAGCCATTGGTGCTCCCCCTGAAGAAGCCAAGAACGAAAACCTGAGCCTCTTCGGTATCAACGTCAGCGTTGGTGTGCGTTACTAACCAGCCAGAATTGTGGAACAACAACAACAATAAGGGCAGGGGCTTATCCCTGCCCTGTTTTCTTGTATGCAAGACACAGATTACTTCCATCTTCATCTCATAGAACAATAGGTATACCTTGACGGGGCTGGTTAACTCCGGAACTTCATCAGTACCGAAAACGATCTAATCGAGATGGGCGCCATGCCTGAATTGACGGAACCACAACTGCCTTCGCTTGATCAACCACAGCAAATAACCGAAGCTCCACCCACGGATTCTGCACCTACTCCCGAAGTTCCATCCCCGGTGCAGCTAGAAAAAGAGAATCCGCTATCGAATCCGTCCGAAGTGTGGGCCCTTTCTGAAACACGGCCTTCTTCTCGCACCCATTACCCTCGTCGTCGGCTGCCTGTCAGTCTGTGGCTGACGGCACTTCTGGTGCCTTATGCCATTGTTGCCACCATCGGAATCGCCTATCTTTTCCAGCAGCGGCTAAGACAGAAGGAACCCCATATTCTCGAAAGTATTCCGGATCAGGGACTTTACGAAGACTTCCTTGATGGTCGCCGTCATGAAGTTTTCCAGTCGTTGGACAAAGCGGGAGACAAAACTTCGAATATGAAGATCATTCCACCGAACGAGCCGATCGGCCAAGAGATTCCGGCTCTGAAACTGGGGGAGACCAGGCGAATTGGTCAGTTGGAAATAACCCCACAATTGGTTACAAAACAGTCTCTTAGGTATGCCTTGCGCGGAGGCAAATCCGATGTGGCGGGAGAAGATGCCCTCGTGCTCACACTCCATGTCAAGAATGCAGGCACCGTTATTTTCCGACCTGATGATGAAACCTTTAACCGTGCTTTTGCCAACGACTCGAAATCGCCTGTCTACACCTTTTTGGAAATGGCCAATGATCGTTACTATGGTGCCATCACCGATCCGATTCATGAACGTCTGTCGTTTCCAGCCTGTGAATCGCTGTTGCCTGGCGAAACGGGCAACATGACGATTGTCGCTCTAAGAAGCGGTGACGGTAAGAAGCAGGCGGTCAGCGCCTTGAAGCCAGGGGAGCAGTATCTCTGGCGCGTCCATCTTCGCCGAGGCAAAGAGGAAATTACTCTAAGTACAGGTAAGCAGCGCAGTGTCTGGCTTACGACGGTGGTGCCGATCAGCTTTCAGGCCAATGAAGTCAAATAGTCTTGGTTGGCGAGGTGTCAGGTCGGATGCACCCACTCCTTGCGTCCATCAGCCCAATGCTCCTGTTTCCAGATGGGCACGATCTCTTTCAATCGATCAATGGCAAACTTGCACGCAGCAAAGGCCTGTTCCCGATGTCCCGAACTGACTGCGACAGCTACACTGATCTCTCCCAGTTCGAGGTGGCCGACACGATGCACGAGCATAACCTCTTCAACTGGCCATTGGCTTCGAGTCTCGGTTTCCACCTGGGTTAACATTTGAGGAGCCAGGGTGGTGTGCCCTTCGTAGGCCAGTGCTTTGGTTTGTTCGCCATCCGTGAACTCTCTCACGGTACCCAGGAACAGGCAGACTGCCCCACAATTATTACTCCGCACTGATTCAGTCAGTGTTTGATAATCGATAGCTTCCGATTGAATGCGGACCATACATCATCCCCCACTCACGGGTGGAAGCAGAGCGACTTCAGCACTATCAGGCAGAAAAAACTCATTGCCGACGATAACACCATTCACCGCAAGAGAGGATCTCTCCAGCAGCGGAGTTATGCCCGGTATTCGTTGAGTAATCATCTCTCGAAGTGCTGCTGCCGACAGGCATGGCTGCCAGTTCAACTCCATCGTTGCTGTCTTAGCGAATTCGCGCAATCCGGCATAGAAATGGATCGTTACCAAGAGCAGTTCCTACTTCGAGTTTACTAGTCGGTTCCTGAGTTCGGGCATCAAACCATAGGCCAATGCAAGCCATTGCACTGGGTGGAGCACCGGTTTGTTGCCGGCGTGCTCCATTTGTATTCTACACGAGCTACATTCGCTGGAGCCGAAATGTAAATCATCCTGACCGAATCGGTCGAGCATGGGTTTGCCGGCGCGCATGGATGAAGCATAGTTAGCCTGTTGCAGCCCATAGACACCAGCCATGCCGGAGCAACTTAGATCCAGTATGTGGACTCGATAGCCACCTGATTGTTGCAGGAGGCCTGGGCCTTCGATCCCCTTTTGAAGTGCTTTGATGTGGCAAGGAATGTGATGGCCAACGGAGAGAGGGAAGTTCTCGATTTTGACCTGAGGCAGTCTGCCCTGTTCTTGCAGTTGCTCCAGGTACGACATTAACTCCACCGTATGCCGGGCTACCTGCTGAGCGCCGGGATCATCCACCAGATCGAGATAATCCTGAGTCAGCATGAGTGCAGTCGTCGGCTCACTGCACAGGATGGTGTATCCATCCCGAGTGAGAGGCTCCAGTGCGTTGATATTTCGCTTAGCCAGTCGTTTGGCCCGATCCACATGCCCGACCGAAAGTGAAGCAGCCCCACTATGCAATGGGTTTGGAGGAACATAAACATGCACTCCTGCCGCCTGCAACACTCTGACTGTTGCCTCTGCTAGCTGAGGATCAAAATACTGGGCATACGTGTCTGCAAAGTAGACCACACGAGGCCTATCCGTGGCGGTTGATTTGCTCGTCCAGCCCCATCGCTTCGCTCGCCTGTAAAAGGTATCTGAATGCAATCGAGGAAGCGCACGTCGGCGAGTAATGCCAAATGCCTTTTCCAAATGCCAGCGAACTAGTCTGTTCGAGAGCATGCCATTAATAAGCCAGGCCCAACGGCTGCCCCAACTGGCCCAGGTATCAAGTCGAGATACTACCCAGTCACGCCAGCGTAGACCCTGCTCAGCAACATTCTGAGCTTTGGCTTCGAGCATCAACTTCGGGATGGCCACTCGTGATGGACATTCCAATCCACACATCTTGCAATTGACGCAGAGATCAGCGATGGCCCGAAACTCCTCCGAATCGACTTTCAAATTCTGTTCGGGCCGCATCAGCACTTCACGCAGAAGATTTGCTTTGGCTCTCGGACTCGCCGCTTCGGTCTGTTCAGCATGAAAGATCGGACACATACGATGGGATGAACTGATTGTTCGACAAGCGCCGCAGCCATGGCATGCTTCGGCGCTGGCTTGGGGCGATGATTTAGTCCAATTCAATTCCCATTCGATAACAAGAAGTGACGTGCCCTGCTTCTTGGTTTCTGTTTCTTGCGATGGTTTGAGCTCCGAAGAAGAAGCGTCCATCATGGAGCGCAAATACTGAAGAGGGGAGCCGGTGCCTCCGAAGAGTTTGCCGGGATTGTAGATGCCCACGGGGTCAAAGAGCGTCTTCACCTGGCGGAAGACCTCCATGAGAGGGCCAACCTGCTGCGCCATCCACGGTGTTCGTGCCAGGCCGACTCCATGTTGAGCGCTGATGGTGCCACCCACACGAAAGACTTCGGCGTACACATTCTCGGCGAATGCCTGCATCCTCTTGACTTCATCCGGATTCTGCAAATCAAACAACGGCCGCAGATGCACAATGCCTGCACCAGCATGACATAGGATGCTGGCGGAAGTATCGTGTTTCGGCAGCAGCATCTGCACCTGACTGAGAAACCCAGCAAGCGCGGTAACCGGTACAGCGATATCTTCAACAAAAGCCACGGGCGATCGCTTCGTGCTGGCATGCAGGGCAGGCAGAGCTTTGGATCGCAGAGACCAGAGATATTCTCCTTCCTGGTTTCCCAAGGCCAGTCGTTCCACCACTGGATGGGAATGTTGACGAACGAGGGCCGAGGCTGTTTCCACCTGTGGCAACACGATTCCAGGTTCTGTTCCTTCCCATTCGATAAGTAACGCTGCCTGCATCGAAGGACTGAGCCAGTGTTTGAAAACAGGATCGACTTCGCAGGCCATCGAGAGCAGCCGGCGATCCAGCAGTTCGACAGCACAGGGCGTGGTTTCAAGCAGGTAAGGTGCAGTCTCTGCCGCTTCTTGTACACTTGTGAATCCCAACAACAGCACTGCCCTTTCGCAAGGAAGGAGAACTGTGTTGATCACTGCTTCGGTTACCAAACCGAGCGTCCCTTCGGAGCCAATCATCGCTTTCTGAAGCGAGATGGACTGTCGTTCCAGCAAATCGTCTAATAGGTAGCCGCAACGGTTGTAGAGGGTTTTGGGTCGGCAGGTCGTGATAAGTTGCTGATGCTCAACAATCAAGCGATGCAGTTCATGGGCTAGTTGATCCTCAGCGGTTGGCGTTGCCAGTGTATTCGTCCTGTGCGGTTGAAGTGAAACCAACTGACCCGTACCGATCACAGCCCGCACCTGTTGGACGTATTGCCTCAGATAGCCGTGTTTCATTACACGAGTGCCGGAAGCATTGGTTGCCAGCATTCCGCCCATAGTGCAACTGGCTTCGCTGGCACTGTCAATCGCCAATCGTTTTCCGAAGGGCAATAGTGCTTCATTCACCCGCTGAGCAACCACACCTGGTTGAACACGGATCGATTCTTCCTTGATCTCGACAATTCGATCAAAATGCCGGGTCAAATCGACAACCAGCTCGGTTGTCAGGCTTTCCCCCGCCAGGCCGGTACCGCCGCCCCGCGCCGTCAAGCCGATCTTGTTCGCGCAGGCATACTTTACCAGAGCAAGAAGATCGTCTTCATCAGCCGGGGCAATGATACCCATCGGCACCATGCGAAACAGGCTCGCGTCCGTGGCAAATAGTCGGCGGCTTGCGTCGTCGAACTGTACGGTGCCCCGCACAAATCCTCGGAGATCGTCACGAATTTTTTTTGCTAAGTGAGGCACACAACCAGCCTGAAAGTAAATCGATTACTGAGCATAACGGAAGGGATGCCATGTGCAATACCGTTCACTGTCAGAATGACCAGACAATTTGTTCGACGTTCATTATTTGCGGGTTGTTCTATTTTTGTTTTTGCATTGAAGGAGGTATTGCTAGAATCAGGTGAAATGAGTACGTGAAGGAACCCGTGTATTCAGTCGAAGAGTGGTCCAGAGGGATGTCTTTTGGATTACTAACGTTGAGGTTCTGCTCTAACAGGAAGTCTGCCCATGAAAATGATCGTCGCACTTTTGCTGCTCACTTTTACACTTGGTGCCATCGGGTGTAACGGGGACCCCAAACCGACCGGCACCAGCCCTCGTCCTACTCCTCCGGTTCCCAATCCTACTTCAGTCAAATAAATCACACGTCCAATCCCAGGTACATGCTTACGCTTGCGTGAGCATGTTTCATTTTCTATGCCAATAATTGAGTTCACCGGATTCCTGTATTCAATGATGCAGAAGCAGATTATCATGTTGCTCAAGGAACCTTGATAAGAAGACAGTCCGATGAATGATGGTATGACCAAAAGTGATCATGGCATCTCTTCACCGCCCGGTGGAGCTTCCCCCAGGTCTGATACCTCAGACGATTTGCTTTTTACCCTGAACAACGACAAGCTGCCGATTTCTCCCGTTGGTTTTGAACTGATCGAAGAAATTGGTCGAGGCGGGATGGGCATTATCTATCGTGCCCGTGAGTTTGCGTTTGACCGAGACATTGCCCTAAAGTATCTCCAGCCGAAGTATGAAGTTGGTTCCGTCAACGCACTTCGTTTTTTGGACGAAGCTCGCATCACTGGTCAACTGCAGCATCCCGGCATTCCCGCTGTCCACCAGGCAGGTACACTGAGTGATGGTCGTCCATTTCTCGTGATGAAGCTGATCAAGGGATACACACTGAGTGACCTGATCTGGAATAAAGATGGTACGCCTCGAAAGTCAGAAGAGACCAGGTCGCATACCTTTCTCCCTAACTACCTCAGTATCTTTGAATCCATCTGCCAGGCAGTGGGGTATGCCCATGCTCATGGAGTCATCCATCGAGATTTGAAACCCCACAATATCATGGTCGGAGCCTTTGCTGAGGTGCAGGTGATGGATTGGGGTTTGGCCAAAGTCTTAAGACAGGATGGCCCTCCTGCCGAAGTCGACCTTACCAATCATGACCCACAAACCACCAAAACATTTGCTGCTCAATCGTTCGTCCAAACCACAGGTTCTGAGTTGACGACAGCAGGCAGCGTTCTGGGAACGCCTTCCTACATGCCACCTGAACAGGCAATAGGGGCAAATACATTGCTTGACCCGCGATCCGACGTTTTCGGACTGGGCGGCATCCTTTGTGCGCTGATAACCGGAAAACCACCATTTGTTGGAGATACTCTAGAATCAACTCGGTTGTTGTCCGCTTTGGGGATGATGACTGATTGCTTTGACAGGCTCGATGCCAGCGGTGCTGATCCCGACCTGATCGCCCTTGCTAAGCGTTGCCTGGCCGCGAATCGGGATGAGCGTCCGGAGAATGCCGGCGCGGTCGCCAGGGATATTTCGCAACTGCGCGCCGCCGCTGATGAACGCGCCCGTCAGGCGGAATTGGAACGAACCAAGGCTGAGGTACTTGTCAGGGAACATCGCACTCGCCGGCGGGTAGTGATGATCTCTTCCGCCGCCATCATCACCGTGTTGTTGATTGGCATCGTCGGAACCACTTGGGGGCTATTCCAGGCTGCTACCAAAGAAAAGGCAGAAGCAGAACAGCGGAAGATAGCGGAAACGAAAGAAGCTGAAACGCGGGCAGTATTGGATTTTGTCGACAACAAGGTTTTTGCTGCCGCCAGGCCTGAAGGATTAGAGCTAGGCTTGGGACGTAATGTCAAAATGCGAGATGTTCTCGAAAAAGCTTTGACAGATATTGCTGACAATTTCAAATCCTCGCCGGTTATTGAAGCTCGTATTCGCAAGACACTTGGACAATCGTTCTGGTTCCTCGGCGAATTCCCAATTGCTTCCAGAGAACTCCATCGATCCCTTGAACTCTTTGAACTCCACAGCGGCCCGTATGACAAGCAAACGCTTCTGGCCATGTTGGCGGTTGCCAACCTGGATCATGAACTCGGACACTACCAGGAGGCTCTTGAAAATCGTGAGCGTGTGTTTCAGCACGCCAAAGAACACCATGGCATCAGCGAGCACGTCACTCAGATGGCCATGAATAACCTGACGGTCAGTTATGTCCAGTTGGGGCGTCAGAAAGATGTCCTTAAGCTTGCCGAAGAAGTGCATCAATTGACGCTGGACAGGCTTGGGGCCAAGGATGCTTTTACCATGCTTTGCATGAGCAATCTCGGACTCGCTTATTTCCAATCAGGCAAACAAACAGAGGGGCTGAAACTATTTGAAGAAGCGATGGCTTTGCAGAAAAAAAACCTCTCACCGACGCATCCCAACACGCTGGATACGATCATGACTTATGCGGCTTGTTTGGATATTCTAGGTCGTCATGAGCAGGCCTTGCCAATGCACCAAGAGGTACTCCGCATCAGACAGGATAAACAAGGCGACGATCATCCTGCGACTCTTACCTCCATGACGAATCTGGCTTATTGCTACTCCTGCCTGGGCCGCAATGAAGACGCTTTAAAACTGCTGCAACTGGCTGTCCCTCTTTTTGAAAAACGCAAAGGCCTTCAACATGCCGAAACGCTGAACTGCATTTGGGCCAAAATTGCCCGGCTGTTTGACCTCAATCGAAGCTCGGAAGCTATTCCTTTGATTGATGAATGCCTGAAACGGGCAACAGGCCCCAAGGCTGATTCGACGATGATCAACTCGCTCATGACCTTGCGGTTCAGGCATTTCAAAAAGCAGCGCGACCTGAACCAGTGCCTAGCCACCGTAGAACTGTGGGAGAAACGCGATCTGAATCAGGCCGAGTTCTTGTATGACAAAGCCTGGGCCTGGGCGGCCATTTCCACGCTGAAATCCGAAATGGAAAAAGCAAGCGCGCTGAAAGAAGCTGATCGAGCCATGGTGCTGATCCAGTTTGCTGTAGCAGCCGGCTGGAATGATGTTAAACAGTTGGAGGAAGAGAAGGATCTAGGCGTTCTCCGAGACAGAGAGGATTTTCGACTATTGATGATGAAGCTTAAAAAGGCTGCCGGCGAAAAGAAACCAGGCACGAAATGAAACAAGCTGGAGGTAGACTCCAGCTTGCAGATGAGTTTAATGCCATTTAGTTCGAAATCAATCTTTGCCCGTTTTCTTTCCCTCACTTAACGCTTTCAAACTGACATCCCAGATTAGGCAGGTTCCGTCGTCGCTGGCTGTGGCGAGCCGCTTTTCCCCGTCTAAGAAACGCATGGCACTGATCTCGCCACGGTGGCCAGTGTAGGTTCGCAAGAGTTTGCCGGTGGCAGTTTCATAGAAACCGATGCTGGCGTCATTCCAGGCGATGACGACGTGTTGGCCGTCATGAGTGAAGAGTGCGGTGGAAGGCATCCAGCTTTGTTCATTAGGGTTCTTATATGAGCCGAGCAACTTACCCGATGGAAGATCGAAGAGGGCTGCCATTGTTTTTTCGGGAATCTGTAAGGTGGTTGCAACTGGGGTCTTTGGCGCAGAGTCATTACCCAAGTATTGGCAGGTGACCAGGAGGCGTTTGCCGTCCGGGCTGAAATGACCGTTGCACCGGGCATTGGCAGGAATATGCCAGAAAGCTTTCTGTTTACCGGTTGCAGCATCAAAGACTTCCATGAAGTTACAGCGATAAGAGAATTTCCCATCCCCGTTAAGTTGGCCGTTAGAAAAGGCGATGACGGTGCTTTGATCGGGAGACAAGATGACGCTGACTATACTCAAGCTGTTGGCAATATCATCCAGTGCATGCGGATAGGTCTTCTTGAGTGCTTTGGTTTTTGCATCCCAGTAATGCAACAGACCGGTTTTGTTTGAATAGAAGATGCCTGAACCAGCAAGCGAGAAGGAACGGATGAAATCGTTATCTCCGGTAATACAGGTGCAGGTGGTGGTTTGGCCATCAAGGTCACAAAAAGCCAGGTTCCGATGGTCGGGGAGAAACCCAAATTGCCCCTTGGCCTCTTCTGAATAGCTGAGCATTCCCTGGTACCCCGGCAGAAGCGGGCAGGTTTGTCGTTTCACTTCCTTGTTGGTCTTTAAGTCCCACCAGATGACCTGGCGATCAGTGGCAGTGGTCATGAGCTGGTCGTTTGTTAATAAAGTCAGGCTATTGACGTAAAACTGATGGCCGGGTGATCCGCCCTGCCGGTGACCGGTAACGGTGTCGTAAATTGCCAATTGCGTAGTAATAGACGGATTAACAGCGACCACTTTTTGACCATCACTGGAAAGGGCTATGTGATCGACCCAGTCGAGGTCAGTCATCGTCCTGCGTTTCTGCTTCTTGGAGATGTCCCATTCCTGCATTCTGCTGTGCATCGTACTGGCATAAAGCGTTCGATGATCGTCAGTGACTGCAAGGCTGGCGACCATGGGCCGCTCAAAATTGTTTGCTTTGGCATCTTTCTCATAGATTTGCATGGCGATTGTCTCCTCACCGGTCAGGCAATCGTACCCATGCACCTTGCCAGTTTCGTCGCCGACGTAGAGTGTGCCGCCATCTTTGGTGAGGGCCATGCGTGAAGGCGGCGGGAACAACTCGGAGTAGCCCGGGGGTGGTGCGATTTTGAAGGAACGGAGTTGCTTGCGGGTGGCAACATCAAAGATTATTACCGTTGCTTTCTCTTCCCACGCACCATCGATCAATGACCCGACGGGTTGTCCGATGACGCGCTTCTCCGAAGGCACATGAATCATGGCGCCCTGCGAACGACAAAGCGCAATCAGTTGCTTGCCATCGTTGCTGAACTGCAGATAGAGGCCATGACCGGGATAGGTGCCGATCTGGATCGGCCGTTGATCATCAAGCGTGGTGTTGGGTTTGGCTTCCCAGAGTTCGATGGGTTGATATTCGCCTTCGGCAGAACGGCGACCAGTTGCTACCCATTGGCCATCAGGTGAGATAGCTGCGGAACGGATATCGCCCCGGGTAGAGCTATTCAAACTGTTAGAATCGGCTTCAGGAAACGTGGTTTCCTTGCCAGGCGCGAACTCGCAAAGATGATAGTGGCCGTGAGCAAAGCGGGTGAGGGCAAGTAGTCTGCCATCGGAAAGCCATCGTAATGTCAGCAGGTGATTTTTGGGCAGATCGAGCGATCGCACTTCCTGGCCGGTGATAGCGTCCCAATAGACCAGTCTGCTCTTACCCTGTGAAATCAAATATCCATGTAACCACCCAGCCAGATAGCGGCGATCCGGGGAGAAAGCGATGTCGTGGAGCATCTGTCCGGGGCGGAAGCGGATGGTGCCGAGGCGGCCCAGGGCGCCTTCGGGAAGCGGGTCGCCATAGGTATCGACCTTGGGGGTATCTTCATTGATTTTTTGTTGAACGATAGATGCGATTGCTCCATGAGCCTCGGTATGCACAGGCTGAGTCAGACACCACCAGGAACCGGCAGCCCCGATAGAGATCATCACGACCAGAAAGGAAGCAAGCGTCCATGTTGTGCCGGCCTTCACCAGCAAAGCCGTGGAAGCCGGTAGATTGGTTGCCAGCGCCGCCTCTTTCACTGATCGAATCGTGGCTGCGTCTAATTCTGACTTGGAGAGCATCATACACCAGCCAGCCGCTGAGAATGCCAGGCCACGCCGGGTGAGGCGATCACGCAGCAAGTGACGACCCTGTTCCAAACGGCGTTTTACGGTGGCCAGACTCAGTCCCAGGTGCTGTGCTGCTTCGTCACGGGTCTTGCCTTCAAGGTAACACAAGATAAGAGCAGCACGCGTGGGTTCAGAAAGCTTCATCAACTCTTCGTCGAGCATTTGACAAGTCTCATTCCAGCCCAGTGTCTGGTGAGGAAGATGTGATGGTTCATTTTTCAGAGGCGTGAGTGGTCGCCGTTGTCGTTTGCGGGCATTGCAAGCCAGTCGATAGGCGGTGGCGTAAAGCCAGGGCGCAATGGTCGCTTTCCAGGGGATGGCACCCGCTTTGCGCGCCAACACAAAAAAAGTAGCTTGTAAAACGTCTTCGGCCTCTTGATGTTCGCCTACAATTCTTTTGGCCACGCTTAATACCAGGCTGCCATAGCGATGCACCAGTTCCTCGAAAGCGGGTTCATCCTTTTGCCTGGCGAACCGCTTGAGCAATTCACGATCGTTGCATGAACCAAGTTTCGACACCACGGTTTGCAGCCGTTGACGCCGATGGTGATGAATCATGTGCAGGATAGATGTAGTCATGAGACAACCTCTATTGAATCACTTCACAGTATAATGGCTCGATACGATACAGGCGGCTCATTTATTTTCTCTTTTGCTACAAGGCAGAAAGCAGGCAAGCTGGAGGCAAGCTCCAGCTTGATGATGTGTTAGAGGCAACGAGGTTAGTAAGCTACAGGAACGACATTGACCCCGATGTGGCCGCGATCCGGGTAAACCCTCACATGATGAATGTGTCCGGTGCGGGCATCACGCACAGTCAGCATGCCCCGGTAGCCGGTCGCATGCAGGGCTCGATGGAGGTCATCGGGATTGCACATCGCTCGCCCATCCACAGCGACAATAACATCACCACACTCCAACCGAGCCATGGCAGCCGGCGACCTTGCGGTAACCAGTGTGATTCGCAACCCTTGGCGAACATAGTTATGGTGGGAGTAGTTTCGATTAAAAGCAGGCTCGATAGCCTGAATCTGCGTGGGCAGGTACATCAACACCGCAGCGCCCAGAACGAGCGTGAACTTGGCAAAACGGTTCATGGCTGTCTCCTTGTGTTTCGTGCATCCGGTTCCGGATGCACTGGGGAAACGAGCCTGGGATGAAGGGTTGCGCGGGTTTCAGAATCTGTTCATCTACTTGCGCAGAATGGGTGATCTACGTAGCCATCGCACCTACGGGATAAACCAGTAGGCTCTTTTACAGCAGTAACCCCTTAACCGCCGCGTGCTCCTCCACCCCCGTTAAGCGGATATCCAGCCCCTGGAACTTGTAGCTTAACCGTTTGTGATCAATGCCCAGGCAATGCAGGATGGTGGCATTCAGATCGTGGATGTGGACAGGGTCTTTGGTGATGTTGTAACTGAAGTCATCCGTCTCGCCGTAGGTGATGCCGGGCTTGATGCCGCCGCCGGCCATCCACATGGTGAAGCAGCGAGGGTGGTGATCGCGACCATAGTTGTCCTTCGTCAGACCGCCCTGGCAGTAGATCGTTCGGCCAAACTCGCCGCCCCATACGACGAGGGTATCATCAAGCAAGCCTCTCTGTTTCAGATCGGTGATCAGGGCGTAGCAGGCTTGATCGACATCCTTGCATTGGTTCGGCAAGTCGCCGGCGATGTTGAAGTGCTGATCCCAGCCACGATGGAAGATCTGAATGAAGCGGACGTTCCGTTCGATCATCCGGCGGGCCATCAGGCAACTGGCGGCAAAGGTGCCGGGCTTGAGCACGTCGGGGCCGTACATATCGAGGATGTGTTTGGGTTCCTTGCTGAGATCGGTCAGTTCCGGCACCGAGGTCTGCATGCGAAACGCCATCTCGTACTGGGCGATGCGTGTCTGTGTTTCGGGGTCAGCCATCTGTTCGTACTGATGCTGATTGAGCTTGGCAATAGCGTCGAGCGTTTTGCGCCGGCCAGTCGCATCAACGCCAGGGGGGTTGGAAAGGAAGAGCACAGGATCGCCCTTGGAACGCAGCGCCACACCCTGATGCTTGCTGGGCAGGAAGCCTGAACCCCACAGCCGGTTGTAGATTGCCTGGGCTTCCTTGCGGCCGGTCCACGATGCGGTCATGACGACGAACTCGGGTAGGTTCTCGTTCATCGTTCCTAGGCCGTAGCTGAGCCAGGCGCCAAGACTGGGCCGGCCCGGAATCTGGTTGCCGGTGCAGATGTAGGTGACCGCGGGGTCGTGGTTGATCGCTTCGGTCCAGACCGATTTGATGAGGGCGATGTCGTCAACGATCTTGGCAGTGTGCGGAACCAATTCGCTGGCCCAGGTGCCATTCTTGCCATGCTGGCTGAACTTGTACTTCGAGGGAGCAATGGGGAAGCGTGTCTGGCCCGAAGTCATGGTGGTCAGCCGTTGGCCCTTGCGGATCGATTCGGGCAGATCCTTATCGTAGAACTCGCCCATCTTTGGTTTGTAGTCCCACATATCCATCTGCGACGGGCCTTCGTTCATGAACAGATAGATGGCCCGCTTGGCTTTGGGAGCGAAGTGAGGCAAGCCGGGGATGCCACCCTTGGTCGGGATAGAATCTCCCGCCCGCATGTTGGCCGGAAGCATGCCGGAGAGTGCCACGGTACCCAACCCGAGCGCCCCCTTGGCAAAGAGTTGGCGACGGGTGAGGAGGTTGAGAGATTCGAGATAGGGGTTCATGGTCATGTCTCAAAGAGCCAGTGGGCGTTAGCCCCCGGAGTGAATGTTCAATCGATTGCACGGCGCACCTACGGGATAAACCCGTAGGCTCTTTTTCTGTTGCTGTTACTTGGTTAATGCCTCATCCAGGTTCAGCACAATGTTCGCCACCATCGTCAGGGCAGCGAGTTCCGGTTTGTTGAGTTTCTCGTTGGGCTTGCTTTCACCCACAGCAAGAAGCTTGTCAGCTTCAGCGGGGCTCTTGGTATAGTAACTCAGTTGTTCTTGGTAGGCATTCTTGAGAACGGTCAGTTCCTGGGCATCAGCATCCCGGCAGAGAACACTTTTGATGAGGAACTTGATCCGTCCATCGATGGTGTCGCTGGCCGTCATGCTCCGCTGGGCCAACGATCTCGCACATTCCACGTACTGGGTTTCATTGAGCAGCAGCAACGCTTGCAAAGGCGTATTCGTCCGTTCCCGGCGAACCGTACACGATTCACGGGAGGGCGCATCCATCGCCGACATCTGTGGCGGCGGAGCGGTGCGCTTCCAGAAGGTGTACAAGCTGCGGCGATGCACTTTCTCCACGCCGGTATCAGCTTTGAAGTTGGCAGTATTGCTGGAAACATAACCAACTGCTTCCCACAAGCCGCTGGGCTGGGGAGGCTTCACGCTGGGGCCGCCGAGCTTTTCGACGAGCAGACCGCTGACATAGAGGGCCTGATCTCGCAACACTTCAGCATCGAGGCGATGACGTGGGCCACGAGAGTAGTAACGGTTGCCAGGATCCTTGGCCAAACGATCAGGCGTCATCTTAGCCGACTGTTGATACGTGTTCGACATTACCATCAGCTTCATGAGGTTCTTGACATCCCAGCCCGATTCACGGAACTCGACAGCGAGCCAATCAAGCAGTTCGAGATGCGTCGGCGGTTCACCCTGGAGGCCGAGGTCTTCCGCAGTCTTGGCCAAACCGGTGCCGAAAACCTGTTGCCAGAAGCGGTTGACAGCGACTCTCGATGTAGTGGGATGGTTCGGATCGAGAAGCCATTGGGCCAGGCCGAGACGATCCTTACGGACATCGCTCTTCATAGGCGGGAACATGACCGGCGTGCCTCGTTCCACTTTGTCGCCCCGCTGATCGTACTCGCCCCGCTTCAGGATGAAAGCTGGGCGAGGCTCTTTGCGTTCCTTGGAGATAAGCGTCGCAGGAATACTGGCATCGAAGTCGGCACGCTCCTTGGTGGCCGCCTCCACTTCCTTTTGGAGTGTGGCAAAGCGATTCTTGGTGGCAGGATTGATGTTCTCCAGGAAGTACTCTCGCAGTTCAGTCTGCTGGGCATCGTTTCGTTTGTCAGGCGCGATCTTGATCACTTTCTGAAGTGGTCCAGGCAACTTGGCTCCGCCCAGCGATTGCTCGTAGTGCAGCCAACTGATCAATGAATCAAAGTTCGTAACGCCCTGCGGAGTGCGTGAGTTGATCCCGGCCCGATCCCAGGTGACGGTTCCATCGAACTGTGTGAACGCCCAGCCAGTGATGAGGTCACCGGGCTTCAAACCCACCTTGTCTACCGGGACGCTGAGTCGAACCCATCGGCCTGCTTCGGGCAACGGCCCCATCAGCATCCTGCTCCCGGTCTTGTCCGCGCCCCAATCGATCTTATTGTCACCCCAGTAGGCCCGGTGCTTCCAGTCGCCGGTGTTCCATTGAAGCATGATCTCCTTGGTCGGATTCTTTGGATCGATGTAGACGTAGGCAAACAGCGAATCGCCATTGCCTACAACAAGTCCCTGCTTGGCACCCTGAATTAAATGCTGACTCAGGCCCGTTGCGGTACGGGTATGGGCTACCCTGCCACTGTAGACCGGAGCGCTGGGCGAACTGACGAACTGCCAGGAACTGTTATAGCTGCTCTCACTACCGACTGGAATATCATCGTCGATCCAGACAAAATCAGCACGCTTTTCCCTGGTGGCCAGTTCAACAGATGGTTTGCCCTCCAGGGGATCGACGTACTTAATCCTGGCAAGTTCATCCTTAACCTTATGCTTCTGCAGATCGATCTTCTTCTGTAGTTCATCAAGCCTGGCGAGTTCTTCCGGCGTTCCCACTTTGGCGATGGGAGCATGGCGGGCAGCGTTGCCATCCAGCGGTGCGCCATCAATGTTGTTGAAGAAAGCGAAGAGCTGGTAGTATTCTTTCGTGGAAAGTGGATCGTACTTATGATCGTGACAGCGGGCGCAGCCGACTGTCAACCCTAAAAAGACAGTTCCGAAGGTATCCACCTGATCGACGACATTACGAACGTAGACCTCTTCATCAATGGAGCCGCCTTCGCTGGTGGTGACATGGCAACGGTTGTAGCCGGTAGCGATGGTCTGCTCAAGGGTGGCGTTGGGAAGCAGATCGCCTGCCAACTGCTCGGTGATGAACTGGTCATAAGGTTGATTACGGAGAAAGCTTTTGATCACCCACTCACGATACGGCCAGGCTTCACGGTAGTTATCCAGATGCAGACCGTGCGTGTCGCCATACCGGGCGACATCAAGCCATTGACGCGCCTGATGCTCGGCATAACGCTGACTGCTCAGCAGTCGATCAACGACTTTCTCGTAGGCTTTCGGTGAGTTGTCGGCAAGAAACGCATCTAATTCGGAGGATGTTGGTGGCAAACCGGTCAGGTCCAGCGTCACTCGCCTGAGCAGTTGGGCCTTCGATGCAGGGGGCGATGTGGTGAGGCCCTGTTCCTGCAACTTGGCGAGGATGAAAGCGTCAATCGGATTCTTCACCCACCCAGTTTGCTTCACGGCTGGTAGAGTAGTTCTGCCAGGCGCTGCGAACGACCAATGGCGAGACCAGTTGGCTCCCTGCCTGATCCACTCTTCGAGCATCTTCTTCTGCTCCGGCTTAAGCGGTTTGTTATGCTTGCCCGGCGGCATGATCTTGTCACGTTCGCTGCTGTTGATGCGCTCGATCAGTAACGACTCTTCAGGTTTGCCGGGTTTGACAACGAAATCATCACTTTCCAACTTGTTGAACAGCCCTTCTTTGGTATCCAGCCGCAGATCAGCCTTGCGGGTTTTCTCATCGGGGCCATGACAGGCGTAGCAGTGGTCGGAAAGGATGGGCAGAATCTGGCGGTTGAAATCAATCTTGAGTGCGACAGGTGGTTCAGCGAAAACACTCACCTCCCTGCTAGCCAGGAATACGATAACAGTACAGCAACAAACGAGAATACAAGTTCGGCTGACAGACATAGCGAAGCCTCAAATCATCAAGCTGGCGGGAAGAACTGGCAGTATCCTTAGTTTACCCGTAAGAATGGCGAAAGTCGATGGATAATGGAGTTGCTGATGAGTAAGTTAATCGCCTTCGCCGGACTGCCAGGCACAGGCAAAACCACGCTGGCCAAACAATTGGCTAAGCAAATGGGTGCGGTGCTGCTGAACAAAGACGAAGTGCGTGCTTCCCTGTTTGCTCCAGACGACATCGACTATTCCAGCAAACAGAATGACTTCTGCATGGCTATACTTTATCAACTGGCAGCCTACCATGCGGAGCAACATTCAGAACGAGCGATTATTATTGATGGCAGAACCTTTTCGCTGCGTGCACAAGTGTCGGCGCTGGAGCACTGTGCTGAAAAGTGCGCCCGACCGCTCGTCCTCACCGAGTGCGTCTGTTCCGATGCGGTAGCGGAAAAGAGGCTCGCCCGCGATGCCGGCAAGCATGTCGCCGCTGATCGAACGGTGGAGTTGTACCGCCGGGTGAAGGCAGCGTGGGAAGAAATCACCATTCCCAAGTTGAAACTGTCGACCGATGGGGAGAACGAGGAGCAGTTGCTTGAACGCATTCTCAAGTATCTGGAACCTTAGCCTCTCATCAACGACAAATGCCCCACGGCGGGAGCGTAGGGCATTCGGAGCAGCGTCTGGACCGTTGACGGCGACGCTCTTATTTCTTGACCGGGGGCATGGGCTTGTTCAAGTTCGTGCTTTCTGGAGCAGGGATCGTGGCACCAGGAAACGTCTGGGAAGGCATTAGTACCGGTGATAGGGGTGGAGCATCAAAAATGATCATTCCGTCCGATCCACCGTTAGTACAGGATTGAGTCAAAGGAGCACCTGCAGCGTTGCAATTGCCACAAGCCTGGTTCCAGGGTGTCCACCTGGTTGTATGGAAGCCGTAACAAGAGTTCGCAGCGAATACGCCATCCGGTACGGGAGCCTTCGGTGAATGGAATGGCTTCTGACCGGGCGGATACTTGTCCACATCGGTGGCGCACAGTGCTCTAACTGTGAACAACCCGAGCAGCGTGAAGGCGATCATCCGTAACATGGCTTCTCTCCTCAGGCGGCTTGGCCGCTTGAAAGCTCGCGGGCGAGCTTTTTTCGTTGGTTTTCATTCTGTGTCAGGCTAACGGTTTGGCTTATCGCTTGGATGATGGCATACCCTGTCCCGACCGTGCAGTTCCGATGCCAGTACCGGTTCCAAGTCTTGGATAGTAGTGGCCATAGTTCATGAAGGTGGCTGCATGCCCGGTGGCCCGCACCATGTTCGGATCAGCATTAGTGGCTGATTGAGTCAGGTTGCCGAACTCCTGCTGAACGTTCTGCAGGCTGTTCTGGAACATGTTGTTGGGCCTGACGATACCGAAGTAGTTCTGAGCTGTGGAGCCGCCTTGGCGATTCAGGTTAAGCCAGTTAAAGGCACTGGAAGGCTGAGCGGGAACCGCTCCCTGGGCATGGCACAGGGAGGTGACAGCGACCATGCTTAGAAGTGCTGCTGCTGCAAGGCGAAGAAACATGATTCTTCCTCCATCATGCTGCCAGGGTATGTATGATGCCACAGATACCATTGTAGTAGAGCCTTTGACCCTAGTTGCCGCCGTTGCCATTGCTTCCCTGGGAAATATTGTTGCCACGCAGATTGCTCACAGTCGATTGACCAAGCAGTGTCACGCCCAACATACGTTCGATTGGCGAGATAATGCGAGCCAGCATGGTATCGGTGGTCACCAGCGGTTCGGCCATCACGTAAAGGCGGTCACCTGGAAGCATTTGGTAATTCGTGGTGGTATTTGCGCCTTGGACGATAGCATCCCAGTTCACAGCCAGTGTCTGGTCCGGACCATGGCCGGCCGGGGCAGGGCGTGCTACCCAGATGCGTCGTTTGGAGGCCACTGCAGGCAAGCCGCCGATTTTGCCCATAGCATCGAGCACGGTTTCGTTGCCCATCGCTGGAATGGGATAAACCTGTTCACCAAAGCCGCCGCCATCAGTGATGACGTAGTAGACCTTGCTGTTGTAAGCGAATACATCTACCGCAACTTCAGGCTTGAGTAGGAACTGTGTCAAGTGTGCTTCAATAGAAGCCTTGGCTTCAGGCAAGGTCATGCCTGCCACGAAGACCTGGCCATACAAACCCAGGCCAATGGTGCCATCAGGACGAACCAGGTGATCGCCCTTGATCTGCTGCATGCCTCGAAACTGAGCCAGGGTCACGTTCACACGGGGATCAGCCAATCCGACGACATTGCGTAGATGCTGTTCAAGAATCACTCGAGCTTCATCAACGGTCTTATCAACGACGGAGACTTTGCCATAAGCGGGACCGAGATTAACGGCACCATCAGGCTCGACAGGGAAGATACCTTGCAGTGGTTCGCCGGGCAGTGCTTTGGGAGCATTGATAGCTAGGGCATCGAGCGGATTAAGCTTGTACGGAGGAATGGGTACCACACGAATGGCATCAATAAGAAGGATATCAGGAGCGGCGATGGTGTAGGGCGGATGCGTTACCATCGACAGTTCACGGGGCACATCAGGAACACTGGTGACGTTATCGCAGGGCGAGCTTTGGCACCCAGTCATCGTCAGAGCAGCAATTGCCATCATCACCAGGTCGAAAGCAAGCGACTTACGGATCATCTGTCAACTCCCGTCAGTGAACCAGGACGAGAGGACGGCCCGGTTCAACAAACGATGTGAGACAAGCTGATCGGAAACGGCGTTCCGACCCCCACAGATTACAATCGGACGGTAAAGGAGGACGCTTTGACATTTCCGGTACTTTTGGGGGAATTGGTAGAATCGCCCCATGGTGCAAAGATAGTAAAGTTGATGAGAATTTCTGAGAACTTGGGTAATCCTGTTGAGAATCATTCAAGATCGTGAGTTCGCCCAAGAGTACACGGCAATCATCTTCAAAAGGAAGCTGAGTGTGAGCGGGATCTGCCATGAAAACGCGACGATTCAGCTTCCCTTATTCTGGTAATGTGGCTATGGTTCGCGCCGTGAGGGGTTGTCTACCGGGGGACATCGCGCGAGATGCCGCAGTTCATTCCAAATGTACCGCAGCAGGCCAAAGGGTCGACGAGTTTGCCACTCGTTCGGCTCAGTGTACGGGGTCTGGACAATGTTGAAGCCCGACACGAGTACCGTCAGGATGCCTTCGTCATCGGTAGCCTGCCTGGTTGTGATTTGCAACTTCCAGTCGGCACGAGTACGGGACTGTTTGCTCTCGCCACCATCTCTGCCGGCGGGCTTCGTATTCGACGGTTGGATCAACCGTCAACGCCAATCACTCATCTCAAGCCCAGGCAGGAATGTCAGGTCGGCTCCGTTCATCTTCGTCTCGATTTTCTAGCTGAAACGACATTGAGTTCTGCAAAGCAGAATGTTGCTCCCGTTCATCAAGAAGTAGTTGATCTCAAAGCACAACTCGAGAAAGATCGCCAGGAGTGGGAAGCGGAAGCGGAACGTCAGGCAGAATCACTGGCAGTCAAAGCCCGCGCGGTACAGGAACAGGAAAAGCAACTGCAAGCGGAGCGGGATGAACTTGAGCAACTTCGTGCGGCGTTGAATCGAAGTGCAGCTCAGCCTACTCTTCCCGCTGATCTGGAAGCGGTACGCAGTGAATTGCTGCGTCTCCGGGATGCCCTCTATCAGCAATACCGCCAGCGTCGTGATGCCGTTGTAGCTATGCGGGAATCGGTGCGCTTGGCAGCGAGTAAAGTACAGGAAGAAAAACAGCAAAATCGTCACGAGGCGTTGAAGCTGCATCAGCAGGGTGCTCAATTCCAGGTTGATCAGCATCGATTGACCGAGCAACAGAACGATCTCGCCAAGCAGGCCAAGCTGCTCGAAGAATGGCAGCAACAGCTCTTCAGCGAGCAAAAGAGCCTGGCTGCGGAACGTGAAGCACTCGCTCAGTCACAGATTGAATTGAACGCCAAGACCAAAGAACTGCATGATGACCTGGTCAGAATGCAGCGCCAGCGTGATTCGTTGGATCAACGCCAGGCCCAACTGGAACAGCACGAATCTGATCTGAAAAATCGGGAAAGCTATTGGAGCACCGAACTGCCCAAGCTCTCAGCCATGCGTGCTGAGGTGGAGCAGTCTGAAGCTCAACTGGAAGCAGTATCCCAGTCACACGCTCAACAGGCCAGACATCAAGCTGACTTTGCCCGACAACTGGATCAGCAGATGCACCAGTTGCAGAAGGAACGGCAAGCTCTCCAGGATCGACTCGCCGGTTGCACTGCCTGGGAACATACACTGGGCCAGGATCGCCTGCGTCTGGATCGGCTCGAAGCTGAACTGGCCAATCGTCGAGAACGGCTTGAACAGGATGAACGTCGCCGTCAGGAAGAAGAAAAAGCCTGGCTGGAACGACAACAGCTCATCGAAACCGAACATGCCAAGTTGCATGCGGAGGTCGAGGAAGCACGCCAGGTGCTCGCTCAACGGACTGAAATGGAAGAAGAGTTCGCCCAGCGACAGGCTGTACTTGATGAAGCGCTGGTCGAAAACCATCAGCGAACGGCTCTGTTGCAGCATCGCCTGGCACGCCTCAATCAACTAAGGCAACGGCTTCGCAAGCAACGGAAGGCGCTCGGCGACCAGATGCAGATCGTCGATCATTCCGAATCGGCCCATGAATCGCTTCAGGAACAGCTTCGCCGACGCATGGCTACTCTCGCCCAGCGGGAAGCTCAGCATCAGGAACTGGAAGCGACCTATCAGGCACGTCTACAACAAGTCCAGGCAGACGTTGATCGATTGGCAGAGCAGAAACAGTCGTGGGATGCCACGATGCAGGCCGACCGTGACGCGCTCGAAGTACGTCGCCTCGCTCTCGATGGGCAGGCTATTTCGATTCAGAAGGATCGAGACACGCTGGCTGAGCATCAGAACATTCTCCTGGCTCAACGTCAACAACTTGATGAAGAACGCCGAGCTGCCTTAGAGCAGCGGGATGAAGTGTCTGGCCATCTAGCTCAGCTCGATCAAGCTCGTGCCCAATTCGCTGAGACCCTGCCGACACTCTTGCGCAATGCTGAATCTGCCTTGGAACGAGTAGTCGCTGCACGTTCGCAGCTTCGCACACAGCTTCACGAAATACATGCGTACCGTCAGCGTTGTGTTGAAGAGATCGCTGCTCGCCGCCAGGAAACGGCTCAAGGCATGCAGCAACTCGAAGAACGGCATCTGCTGCTGTCACGCTTGCAGGATGAGCAGCGGCTCGAGGCCGCTACCCTGCGTCAGGATTGCCTGCACTGGCAATCACAGATTCAGCTACTCGAATCACAGTGGCAGGCCAGTCAGGAAGACATTCACGAGAAATCCCAGCGGCTGGCTTCGCAGGCCAGAGAGCTGGAACAGAATCACTCCCGGCTTCAGGTGCGTTCCGAGGAGCTTCATGACCGGGAACGAGATGTCGATTACCGCCGTTCCGAAGTCAACAAACACCTGGCTGACATGCAGGGCTGGTACCGTATCAAACTCAAGGATATGGCTGAGAAGAAACTTCCCGGCCAATCTGCGGAGAGCGATGTCGAACTCTACGATCCACCTCACATACTCAAGCTGCAATCAGCCAGGACGGACAACGATCAACGCCTCGCTGATTTGCTCAGCGGCATGGGCTTGATCGATGCCGTGACGCTCAAGACGCTGATTGACGAAGCCCGAAAGCAACGTCTTTCACTTCGGAACTGTCTATTACAGAATGAGTTCCTGACACCATTCCAGATGGAACTGATCGAAGCCGGCCGGCTGGAAGCACTGGTGCTAGGACCATTGCGTGTGATTGATCGGCTGCGTATCGGCACGATGGAAACGATCTACAGAGTCTTCGATCCTCGCATCGGCGATGAGGCGCTGCTCCGGCAACTCTCCGCTTCCGTCGATGCCAACTGGCAGGAAGAATACAAGACGCTCTTCGCGCTGGCTGCCCAGGTGCAACATCGCAATGTTGCTGGCACGCTCGATGTACTCCAGATGGCCGGGAGTCCGGCTGTCCTGCAAGAATGGCTTGTCGGCTTGCCCGGCACCGAATGGACCCAACTGGTGACCGATCCTTCGGTTGCCCTCAAACTAATCGTTCAATTGGCATCGGGTCTTTCAACCTTACACGATGCCGGGCTGGTGCATGGGCAATTGCATGTCGGCCGCTTGCTGCTCACACCCCAGGGTGATCTCAAGCTGTGCGGTGCCGGCGAACCCCGCTGGCTCAGCGGCCTGGCCAGCACGACGGAACCGACGATGGCAGACGACCTGGCAGCGGTAGTGGAGTTCATCACCCCCTGGTGCCGAGGCAAAGCACGACAGCCTGTCAGTAGTGCGATGGCGGACATGCTCAAGAAGCTCGAGACGAAGCAGATCACCACTGCCCAGCAGTTGCACACCGCTGCCTATGCGGTATTACGCAGCCTTCCCCATCATGAGGCGGCGTGGAATGAGCTGCTGCACTTTGTGCAGGATCGACTGGGTGCGGGGGAAACGCCGACGTTGAAGAAGTCGGCGTAATTATTCTTTCATCAACATCCCCGCCACGCACGCATTCACCAGAGTCGCAAGGAAGCCGACAAAGAGTGCCTTCATGCCCAGCCGGGCCAGGTCATGACGGCGTTCCGGAGCGATGGAGCCGATACCACCGATCTGAATACCAACCGAAGCGAAGTTGGCGAACCCGGTGAGGGCAAAGACAGCAAGTAGTTTTGACCGAGGCGACAAGAAGGCAAACTGATCGCCACCATTCTTACTCAGGGCGGCAATATGTTCATTAATGGCATAAATCGTCGATTGGAATGCTGAATGGTGAAAACTGTGCAATGTCTGTGCCCACAGAGTTAGATCAGTGATCTGATTACCTTTCTTGAGCATCAGAAAAGCGACATGTTCATTTGCCGCAAGCTTAATACCCAACAGCCCACCTACCTTGGTAGCATCATCGGGAGAGACCCCGATCAAGATGGCAATGGGCCTGAAGAGGAAACCAAATATATCCTGGAGTTGCAGGTTGCTGGGCCAACTCGAAAGCCATTCGGCTGGCACCCTCATCCACAGCAAAGCCGGCTTAATGCTGCTCAGCATGGCGTCAAACAGTGCGATAAAGGCGATGAAGGCAATCAGCATCGCCGCCACGTTGAGTGCCAGGAACAAACCATCCTTCACTCCGGAAGCGATGGCATCGACAGCATTCACATGGGTCTTTTCCACTACGATCTTTGCATCGCCCATCGTGACCGGCTTCTGTAGTTCAGGCAACACGAGCTTGGTCAGATACAAGCTGCAGGGACAGGCCATAATGCAGGTAGTAAGAATGGCAACCGGATCAGCTCCGTAGCTGATATAGACCGCCATCATGCCGCCGGAGATGTGGGCCATCCCGCTGGCCATCAGAGCCAACAATTCAGATCGGGTCATCTTCGGAACGAAAGGTTTGACAATCAACGGAGCTTCGGTCTGACCCATAAAGACGTTGGCTGCGACAGACAAAGTTTCCGCGCCGCTGGTGCCCATCAAAAACATCATCACCTTGGCCATGATGCTGACCAGAAACTGCAAGACGCCCAGGTAATAAAGCAGGCTGAAGAATGCGGACACGAAAATGATGGGAGGTAGGGCCTTGAAGGCAAAGACAAAGCCTGCTGGGCCATCTACTTTAGAAAGAGAGCCGAAGACGAAGTCGGCCCCTTTGTCGGCGCAATCGACCAACGTGGTAATGCCAGATCCAATGACTCGGAAAAAGGCTTGCACTTGATCGACATATAGCACCAGAAACCCGAGCGCGAACTGTAGAATCAATCCCCAGATGATCGTCTTAGCATTGATCGCTCGCAGGTCTGTGGAAAAGGATGCTGCCAGCAGGATTAGAGCGAAGAACCCCAGAATGGCCTGCCCTCGGTAGCCCAGCCGCGCACTGAGGATATTCGCCAGGAACGCCAGAATGGCCACCATCAGCCAAAGGCCCAGCCGCCAACTCCACGGGGTGCCGGTTTTCAGTTCAGCGCTCATTCGTGCGTCCTTCATCGAAACATCAGCATCGAGCGTGCATTATTGAGCGGAGGAGGCTGTCGAGCAAATGGAAAGTATCAATTTCAATGTGGTTCTCGCCGTTCTTTAAGTTGCTCCAGATATCGGATGCGCATCGCAGCCAGGTCGGGATCGTACCGTCCCATCTTGAAATCAGGAAACGTCCACACGAACGGCTGATAACGTCCATTCCCATACCGGGCGACGAGGTCGGCATAGATGCCCTGCGAAAGATAGATCTTCTGCCCCAATCCTTTGACGCTGGCGAGCACGATCTTGTTGTGATCGAGATAACCGATATCGAGGTTGACCGTTCGTTTACCCTGTGAAGTGAATGATTGTTCAATCTCGATGCACTTCACTTTCGCTGCTGCCAGTTCTTCGGGTGAACGCAACTCAGCAAAGGCTATCAACTGCCGCTGAAGGCTGTCCCCCATTTCTTCTCGATAATAATCAGTCTGATCAAATGGATAGAGCTGACTCTGGTATTCAACAGCGCCCCATACTTCTTCTAGTACCTCAACAATGCGAGCGGGGGGCGTCAGCCCCCTGAGCAGAGCCACGAAATACTTCACCGGAACAGGCCTGCAAGGCATCGCCATGAATCACCGTAGCAACCGTAACGACTCGCCCACCACCGAAGGATGAATCCCAAAAACGTTCTGAATCGTGTCAGCTATCTTATCAGGCTCCACGTCGATACGCTCCGTCGTTTCCCTGCTGCGAATGAGCAGCGACTGCTTCTGCAGATAGAACTGCTTATTCTCAACAATTTTCGACAAAACCGGATAGCGCATCATCTCAAACTGAAACGACTCATCCCACGCCTTGAGGAACTGCGACGTATCCACCGGATCGGTCTTGTATGTCAGCCGATAGGTGGTTTGATTCTGATGGATCGTCTGTAACCGCACTCGATCACCAGTCTGTTCGGGCAGAAGCTTCACCTCATGAAAGCTGGTCGGCACAATGAGTTCTCCCTGCTTCGGAAACGATATAGCATCAACTAGCAGATACCCTGGATCGAGCAGGTGCTTGACGCCATCGATCCAGACGACAAGCGCACAATGGGTATCTGGCCCATAACGCCGATCAGCGAGAATGGGTTCCGCCACTAAGCCCATGGCACGGATCAGGTGCAGAAGCGTCCATGTCAACGAGAAGCAAGTGCCTCCGGTGCCGAGTTGGTAATGATCATTCAACACCTCCGAAGGCAGTCGTCGCACTTCATCAGGCTGATCGGTCTGACGATCACGCAGAATCTTGCTCAGGTTTTCGTAGGGCAATTGCGAGTAGGCTGTCGCCACTTGTTGCAGCGTCTGGCGGGGATCATTCGACGATGCAATTCGATGCCTTGCGAGGAACTGCTGAAGTAGTTCCTCGGCATTCTTGGCAGATTGTTGGACAAAGTGCGACATCGTACCCTACGGAAGCGATGCCATCATCTTAGCTACCTGTCGAAAGAATTCCTGATTGAACACGACATGCGTGCCGCCGGGGATAGTACAGAACTCTTTTTGAGGACTGCCGGCGACGGCGTAGAGCTCTTGCCCATGATGGAACGGCACCACATCATCGTTGTCGCCATGAGCGATCAGCAACGGCCCCTGATACTTCGAAATCTTGCTGCGATTATCGAACCGGTTCTTCATCAACCAGTTAATGGGGAAGATGGGAATCACTTCCTGAGCACGTTCGGGTAGCGTCGTAAAGGTACTGAGCAGAATCAGCCCGGCATGGGGCTTCTGCAAAGCAAGATTGCAAGCCACGCCGCCCCCCATTGATTGACCGAAGAGGATCAGCCGCTTGGGATCGATCTTTTTGACGGTGGTCAACCAGTCGTAGGCTGCTTGGGCGGAAGTGTAGCAGCCCTCTTCGCTGGGTGAGCCGGTACTGCCACTGTAGCCGGGGTAACCAAAGGCCAGCACGTTGACCTTGGAGGTCTTCTGCATCATCGGCACGATCATGGTATGCAGGCTGAGGTTGCCACCGGTACCGTGGCAGTAAAGTATCGTCCATTCAGCCCCTTCCTGCGGGCACCACCAGCCAACGAGCTTGTTGCCGTCGCTACTGGGAAAAGAGACTTCTTCGTACTTGAGTGAGGAAGTATCTTCGTGCAAGTCTGCGAAGCTGATGGGCTGATAGAGCAGTTGGTTTTCAAACGACACCAGAACGATCAAAACCAGGCAGTAAAGAATTCCCAAACCGGCGAAGTGAAGAATCAAACTGCGGCGAGCCTTGGCGATGCCGATGCGTTTGACATCACGAAAGTAGCCGACGATGAACAGGGCAGGGATGAGGAGAAGGAGCCACCACATGGGATGTCTTCTTGGAATGGGTCAAAGATACTGGACTATAGCTTATGAACATGAAGCTCGCTTCTCATGACTGCCTCATGCTGATGATGTACGCTGAGGATGAATGGTGTTTCGTAAGTCAATGAGGTCGCTATGCAGCTTCTTCCATCAGTTAAGTCGTGGGCAATTCTGTTGTTAGTTGGCCGCTTCCTGCTTTCGACTGATGTCAGTCACGGGCAGGATGACCTGGCGAAAGTTCAGCAGGAACTGTCAGCCAAGCTACAGTCACTTCTTGCACAGGGCAGCGCTCCCGGAGCCTCTGCCGGCATCGTGTTTCCTGATGGCAAGGTGATCAGTATCGTCGCTGGCTGGGCAGATCGTGAAGCGAAGAAAGCGATGACGCCGGAAACGCTGATGATTCAGGGCAGCGTGGGAAAGACCTATGTTGCTGCCATCGCCATGCAACTGATACACGCCGGGAAGCTGAACTTGGATGAGAAGATATCCACTTATCTCGGCAGGGAGCCCTGGTTCGCTCATCTGCCCAATGCTCAGGATATCACTGTCAAAATGTTGATGAACCATACCAGTGGCATCATGCGTTACGAGCTCGATCCGAAGTTCACTGACGACTTGACCAGACAACCCACCAAGGTATGGACACCGGCAGAGCGGATAAGTTATGTGCTCGGAAAGAAACCCCAGTTCGCAGCGGGTAAAGGCTGGGACTACAGCGACACCAATTACATTGTGCTGGGGATGATCATCGAGAAAATCACGGGCAAGAGTATGGAAGAGCTCGTCAAGACCCGGTTACTGGAGCCGTTAGCACTCAAGCAGACGATGTCTTCCGACCGCCTCACCATTCCCGGCCTGGCCCAAGGCTATGCCGGGCCTAAGAACCCGTTCGGCGGCAAGGAACTGATGCTGAACTCTGACGGCTCGATGATCGTCAATCCCCAGTTTGAATGGACCGGCGGCGGCATGGCTTCGACCACCGCCGACCTGGCCCGTTGGGCGAAGCTGATGTACGAAGGCAAAGCGTTTGATGCATCCATGCTACCCATAATGCTGGAAGGTATGTCCGCCCCGATGCTCGGCCGGGATGTCAAGTATGGACTCGGTGTGATCTTACGACCAACACCATTGGGTAAAACCTATGGCCACAGCGGTTTCTTCCCCGGCTACATGACTGAAGTCATGTACTGGCCCGAAGCGAAGATAGCGGTGGCTGTGCAGGTGAACACGAGCGAGTTTCAGAAGGTGAAGCCGAGGTTGACGCAGTGGTGCGTGGAGTTGGGAGGGATGGTGATGAGGAAGCAGTAATTCATTTCAACTTTGCGCCCTGACCAACTTTGTCTCGAAGTTGCAAAATAGAAGTAGTTGCGAATCTCGCCAACCAGCCAACTAATACACCAGAAACGAGGCTAATCAAAGACGCAGAACTGTAGTCTAGACGTGGTTTCAGGAACTCCTTCACGCCATCCCAAGTGGCTATCATTAGCAAGAGCGTAATTCCCAAACCCAAAGTTGTTCTCCATTGACATTTTAATTGCTGGCCGAGGATACTTGTGCCGATTGCCAAAGCCATACTGGCGAGAACTATACCTGTGATAAAAGCACCCCAGTATCCAATGGTCGATTCAAGACCAATACGGAATCCAACAAGAATTGCTATTGTTGCAAGGATTGTGAATAACGATGCGATGTCATTTCTTCGCGGTGTTGGTGCGATTTGTTGACTTGTTTCCATTTCATGATCCCCTCTAACTACGCCTTCTTGAGATTGATACTAATTCCCATGCCTTCTGCTTTCACCTCGGTCGTGAAACCATCAGAAACGGCCGCCGCTGGCCACTCCTTGGTTAGCGTCTCAGCGGCAATGTAATCCTTGAAGGCAGCAATCGCCTCATTGAGTTCAGGAGAGGTAGTTGCCAGGTGCAAGGCAATCCGATCCTCCATCTGCAAGTCCGACTTCTTGCGGAATTCTTGCACCTGACGGATGACCTCACGGGCCAGGCCTTCTTGTTTGAGTTCCTTGGTCAGGCGGGTATCGATGGCCACCTGGGTGTTCTTATCAACGACGCCGATCCAGCCTTCGTTGCCTTTGGGGGTCGAGACAAGATCGGCAGCGGTGATGGTGATCACCATGTCGCCGAGGGTGTAGTCATGCGACGGCGAGGTGCCACTGGCAATGGCCAGGATTTCGGGCGGGCCGGTTTCGATGAGCTTCTTCACCTCTTGTAACTTGGCACCGGCTTTGGGGCCTAGCGTTTTGAGATTGGCTTTGATTTCCATGGTGAGCAGGGGCGATTGCACCCCCTCACCCCCGGCCTCTCTCCCTCCAGGGGAGAGGGGAGCATGCAGGCTCACCTTCTTCACATTGAGTTCTTCCTTGATCTGATCGGCGAACCGCAGGACGGCTGACCTTTCCGCTTCATCAGCAGGTTGGACCTTCAGTTCAGCCAGGGGCTGGCGGACTTTCATCTTGGCTGTGTTGCGGGCGGCGCTGCCGAGGGAGACGATGCGCAGGAGGGCGTCCATCTCATTCGATAGCTTTTCATCCATCAGCTTGTTGTCGGCTTGGGGATAGTTGCAGTGGTGTACACTCTTCGCTACCCCCTCACCCCCAGCCCCTCTCCCTCCAGGGGAGAGGGGAGCCAGAACCAGATTCTGATACATCGCCTCCGTAAAGAACGGCACCACGGGGGCAAGCAACTTCGTCAACGTCACCAGCACTGTGTAGAGCGTCTGATATGCTGACAGCTTGTCCATGTCCCCCTGGCTCTTGCCACGCCAGAAGCGGCGTCGGCTTCTTCGCACATACCAGTTGCTCAGCTTGTCATCAATGAACTGCTCCGCAGCCAACACGAAGCTCGGCAGGTTGTACTCTTCAAAAGCCATGTGTGCCTGCTGAATAAGAAGCTGAAGATCAGACAAAATCCATCGATCCAGATCGCTGCGATCCTTGAGAGGCACCTCGGCTGTACTGGGATCAAACCCATCCAACCGGGCGTAGTTGCAGAAGAAGGCGTAGGTGTTCCACAGCTTCATCACCACCTTGCTGCGCACTTCATCCGCAGGCCCGGGGCCGAAGTTGATGTTGCTGGCCGGATTAGTGCGACAATACATCCAACGCATCACATCCGCACCCATCGGTGGATACTTGGCCAGCAGGGCCTGCGTCTTCTTGCCTTGATGAACGACTTCACCGATCTCCCAGCCGATAGCGGAGGAAGGAAGCGGAGTCTTCATTGCTGCTTCCGGGGTTTCGTTGGCCTTCAGATCACGGAAGGCAACGGTGTAGCCCAGTTCCGCTGCCCCTTCAAACGGGATGGCGTTCCCCGCGGACTTGTGCATCTCCTCGCCCTTTTCATCACGCACCAGCCCGTGGCCGAGCAGCACCTTGAACGGCGGCTCTTTCACCAGCATCGTGCTCATGGCGAGCAGGGCGTAGAACCAGTTCTTGAACTGGCCGGGGAAGCATTCGGTGATGAAGTCGGGCGGGAACCACTTCTTCCACTCGGTGGGGTTCTCGTAATAGCCCATCGTGGAGAACGGGACGATTCCTGCATCAAGCCAGGGATTGCCGACGTCGCCGATGCGCGACATGATGTTGCCAGTCTTCTTGCTCTTGATCTTGATCTTGTCGATCCAGGGTCGATGTGGTGAATGGCCGGCGAACTGATCCCAGCCTTCGACAGCACGCTCTTTGAGTTCCTCGTAGCTGCCGATGACTTCAAACTCGCCGGTGGTTTCATCAAGCCAGATTGGCAACGCCAGACCCCAGTAGCGTTTCTTGCTGATCATCCAGTCGCCCATGTTCTTGAGCCAATCGAGTTCGCGGGCTTTGCCGTTGATCGATTCAGGCAGGAACGTGGCCTGGTTGACGACGTCCATGATCTCCTGTCGCCAGCTCATCGAGATGAACCATTCATCAACGAGGCGGAAGAGGAGTTCAGTCTTGCACCGCCAGCAGTGAGGATAGCTGTGCGGATAGCGTTCGAAGGAGACGAGCAGGTTGCGGGTCTTCAGATCTTCGAGTACCCAGTCAGCGGTGCTCGGTTCGTACGCGCCTTTACCAGTAAGTGGGCCAAATCCATCGACATAGATGCCTGCTTCACTGAGCGGGGCGATGGGGGGTAAACCATGCGTTTTGCCGAGCCCGAAGTCTTCTTTGCCGCAACCGGGGGCGATGTGAACGATGCCGGTACCTTCGGTCTCGCCGACATCTTCCCAGGGGATGACCTTGTGAACAGCTTTGCTCGAGACCTTGGGGCACCACTTCAGCTTCTCTGCTACCCGAGCGACTTCTTCGGGGTAACCATAGGGCGAATCCTGAGCGGGGAGATGATCGTATGGGCCATCGTACTGCCAGCCAAGCATTGCTTCGCCGAGGACTTCGCCGACGACTTCGTAGCCGCCTTTTTCTTTGAGGTGCTGAGCGATGGGACGCAACTTGGGTACGCCATCGACCCACTCGCCCCGCTTGAAGTCATCCTCACGGCGAGCGGTGGTAAGTGCACCCTTGGCGATGTAGAGGATTTCGTCTTTGTGCTTCACCTTGAGGTAGGTGAGCTTGGGGTTCACTGCTGCACCGACGTTGGAAGATAGAGTCCAAGGCGTAGTCGTCCAGACGAGAAGGTTCTCGCCGGGTTTCCCTCGCAGCGGGAACTTCACGAACACTGCATTGTGGGCGACGTTCTTATAGCCTTCGGCCATTTCCATTTGCGAAAGGCCCACTCCACAGCGCGGGCACCAGGGCATGGAATCGTAGCTGTGATACACCAGGTGGCGGTCGTGACACTTCTTGAGGAAGCCCCAGATGGCGTAGTTGTTCCGCTCAGCCATCGTGAAGTAACTGCGGCGATCGTCGGGCTTCTTCTTCCAGTCTTCTTCACGATCCCAGTCCATCCAGTAACCCAGTCGGATCGACTGTTCGGTCTGCTTCTTAGCGAACTTATCGACACGCTGCTTGCACTCGGTCACGAACAGATCGATGCTGGCAAACGGATCGCCCGGCACCAGGTTCTCGATATCCCGCTTCGAGCCCAGCTTCTTCTCCTTCTCGACTTCGACCTCGACCCACAGCCCCTGGCAATCAAATCCGTTCTGATACCGGAGATGCTTGCCCAGCATCGACTGATAGCGCTGGAAGGCATCTTTGTAAGTACGCCCCCACGCATGATGCACCCCCATCGGGTTGTTGGCCGTAATGGGGCCATCGAGGAACGACCAACACGGGCCGTTCTTGCGAAGCTCCTGCAGCTTTTCAAAGGCCCGCATCTTGTCCCAGAAGCTGAGGATCTCGTTTTCCTGGGCTGCGAAGTTGATGGAAGTGTCGACTTTGGCGAAGGGCATAGCGATCCTTGGAAGCAAGCAGGAACCGACTTCTGATGAAGTAATAATTGTATTGATGACAGGCTTTTGAGTTGAAAGCGGCCCGGCGAGCAACTTCTATTGATTTCTAACAGCGCCAACGATTCCAATGAATACCATTTCATCAATCCCTCATTTATTCATTGACCTCACCAAACTACTCGCCCATGATGGAATTCATCATCATCGCTGAAGGATCGGCGACGTCATCACAGCCAGGCTCCGGGAGCGGAAGCCAAACTGTCGGCCGCATCCTGAAGTTCGTCGTTCTTATTTCCGACAACTTCGGGTGCATCATCGAGGGGTTCATCATGTTTCGTTGCATCGTCAGGTTCGGCCTATTGATAGGCCTCTTGTCCGTAGGCACGTCGTCTGCCTCGGCACAGCTCACCTTCAACATCACCAATGGTGGTGGCACCACGGCCCAAATGATGACCGGTTTTCAGCAGGCCGCTGCTCTCTGGTCGGGATACTTTAACGACCCCATCACAGTAAATATCAGTGCCAAAGCTTCGGGAACACTTGGTGCTGGCGTGATTGGCCACACTGATACTTTCTACGATCCCTATACCTACGCCAGTGTTCGTGCTGCTTTGATTGCTGATCGAACCAGCGGAGATGATTTGTCCAGCACCAATCATCTTCAAGCCGGCCCGGCTATCTCCATGCTGATCAATAAGACGGCCAACAATCCCAACGGCGTGGTCAGCGCCACTCCCTATTTCGATACCGGTCTGGGTGGCCCCGGACAGGCCGGGCCAGAGAACAACAACACTATTCGCATGTCATCTGCCAACGCCAAGGCGATAGGACTCTATCCCGCCAACAGCGCCGGTACCGATGGCATCATCACCTTTAGTACGCTGGTGACATTCGATTTTGATCGAAGTAACGGTATCAGTAGCGGACAATTGGACTTCGTGGGGGTTGCTGCCCATGAGATCGGCCACATGCTTGGCTTTACCAGTGGTGTTGATGTCCTGGCAGGCAACTCCGCTGCTCCAGGATTGAATGAAAATCTGTTGAAGTATGTCACCCCTCTCGATCTCTTCAAGTTTTCCTCCCGCAGCACTGGTGCCGGTGGTGGCAACGGTGTCATCGATTGGACGGCGGACTCTGTTGATAAATCTTTCTCTGTCGATGGGGGAACCACCCTGATTGCACCGTTCTCCAATGGAACGACGTATGAAGAATCGCACTGGAAGAACAATCTGGGTCTTGGCATCATGAACCCTACCGCAGCAGGGGGTACATTGTTGTCGTTCAGTAACAATGATCTTCGAGCCTTCGACGTCATCGGCTACAACCTGGCATCAGTCCCGGAACCGGCAACCTATCTCTTGCTTGGCCTGGCGAGTGTAGCTGGGTTGACCTACGCTCGGCATCGGTTGTATCGTCACAAAAAGGCGATGGATCAATTGGTGATAGAGACGTAGAACTGACTTTTCCAAGGCTGAGAAAAATCGAACCAGGCCAGGGATTCTCTCCCTGGCCTGACATCTATCAGGTATTGAAAACCCATCTCGTTCCAGCAGTTTTAGGAATACTCACGCATGTGCAAGATGTAGAGACTGCGACGATGGCTGGTGTTACATCGCCTACCTGTTATACGGCATCTCCTGTATCCAGTTGAATCCTCTCGTCGTCAACTGATACTCCTTCACGGGCATCGGCTTCAGCGTTGCCTTGATCGATTTCCCGTCCATCTTGCCTTCGAGTACAAGTTTATCCGATTGCGGTAATTGGTAGATGAATTCAGCAGACCACATCGGCGTCGTGAACTTGCCAAGCGTCAGCTTCTGTTCATCAGCATCCCAGGTGGTTTTGTAAACCATCATGGGCGGCTTGGGGAAGGAGAAGCGTACCATGCTTTTGTTGCTGAAATCCAGCGACTTCCATCTGAGTACATCTTCTTTGTCTACTTCTTTGTCGTCAATCAACATCGAAGTGACTTCCCATTGCCCCTGCACCGGGGCTGGCGGGCCGCTATAGCGTTCAGCCCAATTCTCGTAGCCGAACATGATCTGATTGTAAAGCCACGCGCCGACCAGCAGCGTGCGAAAGAGCACGCCGAAGCGATCCAGCCAGACATTGCCAAACAACGGCGGGTACGGTTTGGCTTCCACCGCCCGTCCCAGCACGATGGCATTCCAGAGGCGAGGCAGATCGGGTGCAGCCAGGAACAGAGCCATCACCAGGTAGTGAAGTGAATAGAGCTTGACTGGCACATCGAAGCACATGTTGAGTGCAAAGATTTGCGTCATGGCGCCTGCCGTTACGAGAGCGCCCAACAGTGTGGTGCGCCGAGTGACGAGCAGGAGGCCGCCAAGCACTTCAACTGCGCCGGTGAACATCTGGTACGGAGTCGAGTAACCCATGAACGTCCACAGCAGCCCCATCGGCGACATTTCTCCGAGCGGCTGAACCAGTCGAAAAGCACTGGGTGGGGAGAACTGTAGGGGAAACACTTTGGCGAAACCATAACCAAAGAGCATTTGAATGAGGAAGAACCTCACGACGACTCTGGTGAATTGATGCAGACATCTATCGAGTTGCCAGCGCACCTGAAACAATTGCAGAGATAAAGCAATCAAGGTCCAAGCCAGGGTCAAGGCGGCGGCGATGACGCCGGCGCAAAAACAACCAACGTAGTTCCGCATCGTATCGCCGCTGCCGGTGGGTTGAACGATGACCTTCACATCGAATACGTTGGTGCCCACCCATTTGCAGGCGTCGTTCTTCGTCGTGTAGAGCCACGAATAGGCCTTGCCATAATACTCACTGCCTGACTTCATCCACTCGGGCTAATTCTTTGGCTGCACCAACTGGAAGGGTAGCCCGGCAATATCTAACGGAAAAGGAAAAACGAAGCAGAGCCAGTAAAAGCAAACCAGTCGAAGCGGGAACAGGCGGATAGCGTCAACGACTGCTTGCATGCGGATGCACCCCAGCTACTTAACCCAAGCAACAACGTCGAGACTTCATTTCAGTGATGGTAGCTTGCCCTCGCTCCCCCTCATCCCCAACCCCTCTCCCTCCAGGGGAGAGGGGAGAAAAGACAACTGATCTACTCAGGGTGAGTTAGTCAAACGATTACTTCTTGGCCAGCAACTCCCGAATCGTCTTGCCCACTTCTTCCCGCAGCGTCTTGGAATAACCGACGTGCAGGTCATGGACATTGCCTTCTTTGTCGATGATGACCAGAGTCGGGAAACCCTGGACACCGAACTTGGTTGGCAGCCCTTCGCCCTTGAGCGTGTTGTAGTTCAACTTCATCGCATCGATGACAAACTTGGCGTCCTTCTCATCACGGTCAGTGTTCATGCCAATGATGACAACGTTGTCGTTCTTGAAATCATCGGCCAGTTGATTCATCTGGGGCATCGCTTTGATGCACCAGCCACAGCCGCGGTACCAGAAGTCCATCACCACGACTTTGCCTTTGAGCGATTCGTTGGAGAATTCCTTACCGGCGAGGTCAGTCGTCTTCCACTCAGCAGAAGGCTTGCCGACGATCTTGGCCTTTCGTTCAGCGTCTTCAATGCTGTATTTCACATACTGAGTATGCGATTTAAGCTTGCTTTCGAGTTGCTCCTTGATGGCATCTATCTTCACAATGCCCTGGGCATCCTTGATAGCCTTTTCAGCATCAGCAAAAAGGTCTTTAGCCTTGTCACCGGACTTGGCAGCCAGCTTGCTGAGTTCCTGGTAACGCTTCTCAGCGGCGAAGTAAGCCTCCGCCTCGATCGTCAGCGGCTTCAGGAAGTCCTCGCCTCGCATTTGAATACCGGTCATTTCGATGGTGCCGGTGCCTTGGCCTTCAAAGCCGTATCCCTGCGTGTTTTTGGTGGTACCACGAACGATCATCCCCGTGGCAATATCAAAGACCAACTGCGACGAAGAACTGGAAAGATAGATCTTGTCCATCGGGCTTTCCCGGACTGCATCGAACACAAACTCGCCCGGCTTCTCCGAGGCTACAGTAGTGCAACGGATTTTGTCACCCTCGGCATCGTCAGCGACTTCCCACGACTTGACATCACTGGCGGGCAGCTTGGGGAAGTAGGTCGACGGATTGAATCGGTAGCCAAACGAATCGTTATGGGGAATGGTGCCATCGGGGCTGATGTCGAAGTAGGCCAAAGTCTTGCCGTCGCTGCGTTCGTTCTTCTTGTCGTTCTTTCCCTGTGTCTGCCAGGAGAACGTTTCCGATTGAACAATGATCCGCCAGCCGCCATCGGGGTTGTTCCGAATCACCCACGCCGTCAATTCTCCCCGATTGCCCAGGGTCGATTTCGTATCGCCTTTGCCATAGAGGAACTCGCTCTGAGAGCGGTATTTGATCTCCTGGCCAACCTTGAACTGGTAACGGGGCAGGGCCTTGGTATCCGGTGTGACGAACGTCGTCATAGCCGCCACGGCGGAGAGCAGAATCAACATAGGACTACCTCCAAAAAAGAAGTGATGTGATTCTATCCCATGCGGCAGGGGAATGCCAAAGGTTATCCTGGTTCACTGCCCTCAGGAATGGAGGGATCATTCTGAACCTTTTCAACAGGCACTCCCAGCGTCCTGGCAAGCTGCTCGGCCTGGAACTCATCGCACTCGAGGTCCATGGAATAGTTACCCTGGTCGCTGATCCTCCAGGGTTGTCCTTCGCTGAAATGCAGGTAGATCGCGCCATGATAGGTGAAACTTTCCCTTCCCCACGGACGCTGGAAAGTGTGGTACCGGACAAACGAACAGTTAGTGATTGCTTCCACCCGGCGTTCCACGGTGAAGAGTCCAAGAAAGCTATATTCCATGACAATCTGTCCATCTTCAAGATAGAGCAGAATGCGTCGAAAGATCGCTCCCCAGAACATGATGAACAGGCACACGCAACCAAAGAAAGCGGTTGCGATGTGAAGCGTGTCGTTATCGCTCAGCACAAAAGCCAGGGCGATCAGAATAGCAATCGGAATGGCCGGCGAGTTACGCAGCAGCCAGCGTTTGAACTGGGCAGATGATTGGTCGAAGAGAACGGTCGGCATGCATTATGATTATGGATATCACATGGTAAGGAGGTAAGGAGCCTCTCCAGGATATGGTTTGTGTAGAAAACTATTACAGAATTCATGTCACTATTTCGGCGGAACATGGCACTATACCTCTATGAAGACGATGGGAAGAACACTGGCCCGCTGGGTCAAGGAGATTGCCGCCGAGCATGTGCCCGACTGTGAACTCCTTCATCGATTCCTGATCGACCGTGATCAAGCCGCCTTTGAATTGCTGGTGCATCGCTATGGGCCGATGGTGCTGGGGCTGTGTCGCCGATTGCTCAGCCAGTTGGCGGACGCTGAAGATGCCTTCCAGGCAACGTTCCTGACTCTGGCTCATCAGGCACGGCGTATCAAGAAACAGCAATCGCTGGGGAGTTGGCTCTACAAAGTGGCATGGCGAATGTGCCAGCGCCAGCATCGCCGGCGAACAGTCAGGGCTTACGAATCCGAGCCGGCCTCCACCGCAGACAGTCCTGTTCTGGAACTCCAACAACGTGAAGTGGCGGAGGTTCTGGCCAGAGAACTGGATCGGCTCTCTGAGTGTCTGCGTTCCGTCGTGGTGCTCTGCTGCCTGCGCGGGCTATCTTCTAAGGAAGCTGCGAAAGAACTGGGCTGTCCGGCGAACACGGTTAATGTTCGTCTACGCCGGGCCCGGGAACTTTTGAAAAAGCGGCTGCAACAACGAGGCTATCTGCTCGCATCGGGTATAGCTGCTACGCTGGGCATCAACTCCAGCGCGGCACATCTGGGACTGTTGGCTTTGCCACTCTCACAGACTGCGTTACAAGTTTCATCGCAAGGCCTCGCCTCAGGGCTACTCAGCCCTTCGGTGGCCTGCTTGTTGAAAGGAGCGTTACTGACCATGTGGCTTAAACCTATTCAATTAACTGTGCTGGCGGTAGCGAGCCTGGGCATGCTGACGGTGCCCTTCTGGAATGGTGGCGCGCCCGTGCAGGCTCAACCGCCCGACCATGTGCTCCTGAACCGTTTCTACTATTCCACATATGACCGAACCCACAAAACACCTCAAGTCCATGCCACTTATCCTCGTGACGAGAATCTTCCCGAAGAGGCCCGCAAGTGGATTGATGAACAGTTGAAACAGGAAGAGGTCATCCGGGCTGAAGCAGAGCAGAAGATGCGAGGCATGCGGATGGGACTGCACGGCAAGCTCAAGCAGTTGCAGGAAACCTATACCAAGGCAGGCGATCTTGATCGGGCGCTGGCCATTCGTGAACAGGTGCGACGACTGGAACTGGCTGTCTCCCAGGCCGTGGTCTATCGGAATGATTCCAGTCAGGTGGCGCAGTTCCGAGGCCAGACGGGTAAGAGCATTATCTTCTCAGTCCGTGGCCAAACTGAGGGCTCCGTCTGGGGCGATGGTATCTACACCGACGACTCCGACCTTGCCACCGCCGCTGTGCATGCCGGACTTCTCCAACCGGGACAAACAGGTTTGATCAAAGTCACGATCATGCCTGGCCGGGAGACTTACACCTCCGCCACGCATCATGGTGTGACCAGTGCCGGCTTCCAGGTTTTCCCCGGCAGCATGCGTGTGGAACGAGCCGAGTTTGGTACTGAGGTGAAGTAATATCAGGAGAAGTGGCGATAACATTACAGGGGCAAGCGTGAACAAACGCTTGCCCCTGTAGCCGTTTTTCAGAAGCGAAAAGACCAGAGAACTACTTGTTCTTTTGCACGATCCCTTTGATGCCGAAGATCATCATTAGAGCGCCGATTCCGCCGAAGACACCAAGGACGCCAAGTCGTCCCAGAAAGTTGTAGACCAAGAGGACGATGGCGTTCATCCGCACCCGGCCACCTTCTTCTTCCAGGTAACCGAAATAGAAATAGAGCCCCACACCTACTGCCACCAGAAATGCTCCCCAGCCAAGTGTTGCCCAGAGGCTATCTTTCTCCGGCGCTGCCGCCGGGGTGACTTCATTTTGTTTGGCTGGTTCATTGGGATTCGGATCGGCCATAATACTCTCCTCTATAGATTCGGATGACGCTGTACTGCAACAAGGTGTGAATAGTAGTGTGTGAATGGTGTGGCTGACAAGAAGAAAATCGGCGATGCATATCAACGCATTGCTTTGAAAGTGATCGGTATTCTTCTCTCCAGTTGCTATATACTCATCTGAGGTATGCACACTGTTTGCCAATGAGCCCTATATGAACGACCAGACACCTTTGATCAGGAACATCTCCGACACCGCTTTGTGGGTAGCGCATTACCGGGCAGACGAGAATGATCGGCCTGATCGAGTCTTCGACGATCCGTTCGCCAGAAGTCTGGCCGGCAAACGGGGCCAGGAGATTGCAGGATCGACGAAATTCTTGAAGGGGGTAGCCTGGCCGTTCATCGCGCGGACGTGGCTGATTGACAAGATCGTTACCGAGCATGTTCAGCAAGGCTTCGATACCGTCATCAACCTGGCCGCCGGGCTGGATACACGCCCCTATCGCATGGCGTTGCCGCCTACGCTGCAATGGATCGAAGTCGATTTGCCCGACATCCTCCGTTACAAAGAAGAGATTCTTCAGAACGAGAAACCCCGCTGCCAATTGGAGAGAGTTGCCCTCGATCTATCTGATCGCAGCCGGCGGGATGAGTTGTTTAAGCGATTGGGAAGCCAGGCCCGAAAAGCCTTGGTCATTACTGAAGGCTTGTTGATCTATCTTAAGCAGGAACAAGTAATTCAGTTGGCGGAGGACCTGGCTGCTCAACCCGGTATTCAGCGTTGGGTCACCGATCTCTCCTCGCCGGGGCTGCTGGAGATGATGAATCGGAAAATGGGAAGCGCTCTTAGCAGTGCGAATGCACCGTTCCAGTTTGCCCCGGAAGAAGGCCCACTGTTCTTTGAGAAGTATCATTGGAAGAAAGTAGAAGTGCATTCGATGTTGAAGACAGCTCGAACGCTGAACCGGCTCCCTTTCATGCTCAAGGTGATGTCTTTTCTGGTTGGTGGGAAGAAGCCAAACCCCAGGAGCCCATGGTCGGGCGTGTGTTTGTTCGGGCGGGAAAACTGATACAAATCACGACTGTGCTGATAAACCGAGGTTAATGCAGTTCATGCCACAGATGAACCAAAACTCAGATCATGCCTTCTCGGTGTAACCCTACCTGAACCGATGAGAGCGGGATGATGGCGCACCGATTTCTTTTCCTTCAGCCTGGAAGGCAGCGTAGAATATAACGACGGATCACAGATATTTACGAAGTCATCTGCCACAGGGGTGTAAGGCAGGCGGCTTGAGGGTGGGCCTGTGCCTCTCTCGCAAGATGATCAACAACTGGTTCAGCGCTGCCTGACGCATCAACCCGGGGCATGGAACGATTTCGTTGATGCTTATCTAGGCCTCATCTACCGGATCATTCATCACACCGCTCACCTGCGCGGCGTGACGATGCAGCCCGAAGATGTGGAAGATCTCGCTTCGGACATTCTCCTGCAAGTCGTCGCCAACAATTACGCCACTCTTCGCCAGTTTCAGGGCCGTTCCAGCCTGGCGACGTATCTCACCATTATCGCGCGTCGCAACTGCATTCATCTGCTGGCTCGCAAGTTCGGCACCGCTGCCATCTTCAAGTCAAGCCCGATGGACTCGCAAGCGATGCAGGAAACAGTCGCTGACCTGCAAGACAACAGCGATTCGCTTGAACACGTTCACGATCTGCTGGCGCAACTGCCCAAAGGGGTGCGCGAAGTCGTTCGCCTCCACTATCTGGTCGGCCTCTCCTATGAAGAGATCAGTGCCCAACTCGGCATTCCGGTCAACAGCATCGGACCACTCTTGACCCGTGCTCGCCAGAAGCTGCGTGTGAAGTTGCAGTCCGATTCAAAGCCGTCGATGCAGCCTGCTCCGGTGAAGTAGAAATCAGCATTCCACGTTTCGGTCTTGGGCCACGGCAATACATTTGACGTGGCCGGCATTTGTCTTTGGCTCCAAGGGAGCCTTCGATATTAGCCAGGCCCGGAAGGGCCTGGTTGGGTAAATAATTGAACACAAGCTCCGAAGGAGCGCTCGAAGACTTCGGGCGCTCCTCCGGAGCTTGTTTTTTGCACCTGCTAACCAGGCTGCTAACCAGGCCCTTCCGGGCCTGGCTAACATCGGTCGCTCCTTCGGAGCTAATAACCACGAACTTGTTTCCTTCTAGCTACTAGCTCCTGACTCCTAGCTATTTGTTAAAATCTCCCCCCTCCACCACCTGCAGCTTCTTCGGATCGATGTACTTCTTGAACGCTTCGCCAATCTGGGGAGCGGTGAGGTTGCGTACCTTCGATTCCTGTTCGGAATAGTAGGCCATCGTTCGCTTGAACTGGATGTTGTTACCAAGGGTGCCAGCAATGGCGCCGTCCTGAACGAAACGGGCCATCTGGGCGTTGAGCCAACCCTGGCGGGCTTCGTCCAGTTCCTTTTCGGAGATGCCTTCCTTGATCATCCTGTCGAGTTCTTCACGCACGCACTTTTCGAACTTCTCCATATTGGTGGGATTGCAGATACCAGTGATACGGAAGCTGCCCCGCTTCTCAAGCGGATCAACTACCAACGAGGAATTGACGCCATAGGAGATGCCTTCCTTCTGACGAATGCGATCCCCCAGGCGGGACGACAAGGTGCCGCTTCCGCCGAAGATGTAGTTGGCCATCATCAAGGCCGGGTATTCTTCGTCGTCATCACGCATGGGCAGTTCCAGGCCGGCTACGAATACAGCATTGGCCTTGTCCGGCGTGTTGATCTTCTCGACGACCGCGTCTTTGCTGCTCACCTGAGGCCGAGTGATCTTGGCGTAAGGCTGGCTGGCTTTCCAATCCTTAAAGAGTTCATTGAGCCGCTGGACTACCGCTGCTTCGTCGCAATCCCCCACGACAACGGCGGTGGCATTTTCAGCGCCGAGATACTCGGCCTGGAGCTTTCGCACCTGGCCGATGTTGGTGTGCTGCAGGCGTTCCAGCGATTCTTCAATCGTCGGCACGTAGCGGATGTCATCCTTGCTGTAAGGCGAGAGCATGCGGGAGAGCCGATTGGCCACCAGGGCCTGTGGCTCGTCCTTCATGCCGCTGATCATGGAAGTCTGGCCTCGAATCATTGTCTCGAACTCTTTCTCAGGTAGCAGCGGTTCGCGCAGGATTTGCTGGAGAAGATCAAGAGCAGGAAGGAGGGTATTCTTCCTGGCAGACACGGTAATCGAGAGCGAACCGAGGCTACCGCCTCCTCCACCACCGCCGCCCCGTCGGCCACCACCACCGCCGCCGCCAAAGCCCCCGCCGATGTTGACGCCTAGCTTATCCATCTCGTCGCGCAGTTCCTGATAGCTCATTTTCTTGGTGCCTCGCATCATCAAAGGCGACAGCATGGCAGCGGCATTCTCCATGCCTTTGAGGTTCTCTTCGTTGCCGTACCGAATGGTGATGATGGCTGTGACCTGCTCGCCCTTGTTCTTCTTGACAAGAACAGCGCCCTTGGCGCCGCCGGTGAGATCATGACTTTTGGTGCGGGCATCGATATTGGAAGGGGAAGCGTTGAAAGCCTCACCCATCGCCACGGCTGCTCTGCCTTTGTACCCTTCGACTATTTCACCAGCGGCGGGCGCAGCAGCGATTGTTGAACGCTGCGGTTCCTTAGTGGGAATGAACACGCCCAGCGTGCGGTTGTCTCGCTTTAGATACCTGGCTGCGACCGCTTTCACATCTTCCTCAGTGACCTTTTCGATACGATCACGATGAAGAAAGTACAAACGCCAATCGCCCTGAGCTGCCCAGCCGCTGAGGCCGACGGCAATCTGTGAAGTGTTGGCAGAGGCGTTTTCCCGGTTCTTCAGGATACGGGTCTTAGTGCGGTTAATGTCTTCCGAAGAGAGGCCGTTCTTGACCACTTCGTCAATCGTATCGAGTAGCACATCTCGCACTTTGTCAGTCTCCACGCCTTTGGAGACCTGTGCTGAGAACTCAATCACGCCCGGATCGTGCAGGCCCTGGGCAAAGCCGCCGGCACTCGTGACCAGTTTGGTTTCGACCAGCTTCTGGTAGAGAATGCCGCTCGGAGGAGCGGTCATCGTTTGAGCCATCACTTCCAGGGCTGGGTAATCGGCATGACGGCCTGCGGGAATGTGATAGAGAACGCCGATAGCACCAACGTCACCAACCCGGCGAAGGGTCACAAGGCGTTCGCCATCTTGAGGAGGCTCTTCGGTGTAGGTCTTGGGCAGTTCACGTGTCGGCTTCTTTATGCTGCCGAAATACTTCTGCACGAGGATGAGAGCCTTGGCTTCATCAAACTTGCCGGCGATCACAATCATGCAGTTATCAGGCTGATAGAACTTCTTGTAGAACTCACGCAGGTTATCCACAGGCACACGTTCGATATCGGTGCGGTTGCCGATGGTCGATTTGCCATAGTTGTGCCATTCGTAAGCGACAGCCATCATACGCTGGTTGAGCACACGGGTGGGGCTGTTCTCGCCAGACTCAAACTCGCTGCGAACGACGCTGAACTCGGACATCAGGTCTTCCCGGCGGATGAGGCTGTTGACGAGTCGATCAGCTTCAAGCTGAATGCCGAACTCAAGATTCTCATCGTTGGCAGGCATGGTTTCAAAGTAGTTGGTGCGATCGACATTGGTGGTGCCATTGAAATTGGCACCATGGTTCTGAAGGGACTTGGGGATGTTCTTGTTAGTGGGGGTGCCCTTGAAGACCATGTGTTCTAGAAGATGAGCCATGCCGGTTTCGCCGTAGCCTTCATGCCTGCTGCCGACGAAGACGGTGAGGGCGACGGTCACCGTGCTCCGGGAGTTATCCGGGTAGAGCAGGACTTTGCAGCCATTGTCAAGGCGGTACTCGGTGATGCCTTCAACAGTGGTTACCTTCGTAGGTTGCTGGGCCAGAGCCCAACAGGGCGCAAGCAGCGCCAGGCTGAAAAACAGTAGTCTTCGCATGGATGGTGCTCCAAATTGCTGGAATAAGCAACGGTGTAAGACAACTTCACCCTCATACTTTAGCGAAAGATAGAGGAACTAGCTACGAAGATGTGAGGCTGGGCAAGGCTTTCCGAATGTAACGAGGATGCCATCTCGGCGGTGTGAGGAAGCCTTAAGCTTTGTTCCAATTGCTCCATCTTTTCCAATCTTCTGGACGATATGACCTGCGAGACCCTTGAGGGCTATGTCGTCAAGGGTGGAGACTGCGCGAAGAAGGGGACTTACGTTTCGTGCAGACTTCGAACACGAGGGGGCAGAACATGTCGTCAAGCTGGATACAACTGGGCACGCTCTCATTGCTGATCGCACCAGGCACCGGGCTGATGGCCCAGACACCCAAGACCAATCAAGACAGCGGACTGTTGCCTCCTGTCGTGCAGGTAATGGCCAAGGAACCCATCGAAGAAGATGAGATCATCGTTGAGTTGATCAAGGCGATGCCCAAAACCCGTGAGCAGATGAAGATCAAGGGCGATGGCGAATTCAAGACGATCAAGGTCAAGCGTGAGAAGGTAGACGAACCGATCAGCGTGACAGAAACCGAGCCAGGCAAGGCTGCGGAGAAGGCGGTTGAGAAGACCGTAGATAAGAAAGTTGAGAGGACTGAGAAAAAAGTAGAAAGGTCATTGGAGAAGATGGAGAAAGTCGTCCCGGTGCGCCGTGATGAACCGTTGAACTTCCTGCCACTGGAAAAGCAGCAGGCTCTGCCGGTAACTCAGGTGCCCACACCAGCATCTCCTCTGACGCCCACCACGCCGGCACGTCTCCCCGACGAACTTTCCCCCAAGATTGTCAAAGTGCCGGTGCGTGAGAATGCCTACGGCGACTGGAAAATGCCTGAGATGCAATGGCCCGACTGGATGGCCAGCCACGAGGGTGTGCCCAACAATTCAATCGAGTTCCTGCCACCCAGCCTTTCTGAGTCGAATGTGGGCTGGATTGATTCGGCCCTCATCGGAAACCAGGTTCGGTTCCGCTACGATGCCCGTTGGAAGAACCCCACGCCTGATCGCGCTGAGTTCTTTGTCGGTCGCAGCAAGCAGTACTTCGATGGCTTCGAGATCAACGGCCGTGGCTTTGCGGTGCCCGAAAGCAACATAGATATGTTTGAAGGCACCACCTACGTGGAATATGCCTTCACGCCACGCTTCAGTGGCTTCATGGAAATGCCTGTCCGCTATATTCGCCCTACGGAAAATCCTACCGCCATCGGCGGCGGCGACTTTAACCTCGGCTTTAAGGTCGCTTACTTCGCCATGCCCGACCAGGTACAGACCTTCCAACTGCGGCTCATCTTCCCGACCGGTTCCGAAAGTCGTGGCTTGGGAACAGGGCATTCGGTCATCGAACCGAGCCTGTTACTCTGGCAGAAGCTGAGCCAGGATTTCACGTTAGAATCGGAAATCCGTAACTGGATTCCAGTAGGTGGACTGAACTACTCCGGCTTTACCCTTCGCTATGCCCTGGGTCTCAGCTACGACATGTATCGTGGTGATTCGTTCTCGATCAAGCCGGTCACTGAACTCATTGGCTGGTCAACGCTCCGTGGCCTCCAGTCCGACTTCATCGATTCGCTGCCGACCTTCCAGACGACCTCCAGCGCGGTCGGCACGGTCATCGAATCGGCTTGGGGCGTACGCGGCACGGTGTATGGCAACTGCGACTACTACGCAGGCTACTCGTTCGCTCTGACCACGCCGACCTGGTTTGAACATAACCTGCGAGCGGAACTACGCTGGCGGTTCTAAGTCCGGTGTATCTGAGATTGTGGCAGGGGTCAGTTTGCAATCAAACTGCCCCCTGCTTTGTTTCAATCGCTTGCAAGTTCCCGCAGGGGGCAACGGAGCGGCTGTGTTGTTTGTCAACCGTTTTCTTGTTTTCATG
>DAOMFV010000002.1:0-93258 GCA_035430005.1 Gemmatales bacterium | reverse complement strand
TGCTGGTAGCATCGTGACCTTCGTACGCCATTTGGAGGTATGAAAGACTCTGGCGATGGGCGGGAGGGTGGGCTGGAGGCATTGCGGTTCTTCACCGAGGCGAAGAATGTGTGTGTGAAGTATTGATACGCTTTGTGGAGAATTTTCATGTCTGACTGGGATCGTATCATCGCCGATTTGCACAATATAGAAGATATGGATTGTGCAATTGCTGCTTGTGATGCACTTGACAAGTCTGCTGATGAATCGTGGCTTCCTCAGCTACACCAACTTCTTGCGCACGGCAGAGATTTTTTTGTGAGGGAAGCTGCTGCATATCCTATTGCTCGTCTTGAAGGCTTAAGCGCTTTGCCTCGGCTGCTAAATGGTATGCAACTTGGTGAAAATGACGGTCACGATAACGATGGGTTGAGCGAATTGGTAGTTGATTTGATCTCTGCCAATCCGAAGGAGGCTGAACCTACGTTAATTCAGATGATCAGCTCGGCTTCGGAACGTGAGCGATCCGATGCTGCTTGGCTCTGGGGATTCGCTGCGAAGACTCTCGCATCAGAACCGTTGATGACGGCATTGAATGATGCGAGTCCTAGAGTTCGCGCTGCAGCTATTGGTTCTCTTTGTAGTTATCAAAGTCGAGACGACATTTTCGCCAGACTGATGCAATCACTGAATGATCCGGACGAAGAAGTGCTGAGTTCCACGGTAACTGCATTAGGCTACTATGGGAATAAACGGGCAATTTCACGACTGCGCGAGTTGTTGTCAAATCCATCAAAGCAAGTTAATCGGAGAGTGATATATGCTATCGAACAACTTGAGAATGATGGATAGAACAATTAGTACCGAAGCAACCGATCATGTTTCCTTCGGTATCACTTGTAGATGGAGTTTATCCATGAAGTCGCCCGGTTTCATCAACTCCCCCAAAGCCCCCGAACCGGTCGGCCTCTATCCTCACGCTCGCCGGGTCGGCAACCTTTTGTTCCTTTCTGGGGTGGGCCCACGGCAACGAGGCAGCAAAGCGATTCCTGGCGTCACGCTCAATGATCAAGGCGAGATCGTTGCCTATGATATAGCCGAGCAGTGCCGGTCGGTCTTTGCCAATGTCTGCGCCATTCTTGAGGAGGCTGGCAGTCGCTGGGAGAATTTGGTGGATGTCACCGTCTATCTGACTAACATGAAAGACGATTTTCCTGCGTACAATAAACTCTGGGCTGAGTACTTCAAGGATGTGCAACCCTGCCGAACTACGTTGGAGATCAATTGTTTGCCAACTCCCATCGCTATTGAGCTTAAGTGCATTGCGACGATTGAGTGATTCGTACACCCTCACCCCAACCCCTCTCCCTTCAAGGGAGAGGGGAGAATAGAGGAGATGACATGCTGAACCAGGCCCTGAACTTCCAGAAGTGGATCGACGAGAACCGTCAGCACTTGAAGCCGCCTGTATGTAACAAGAAAGTCTTCCCCACCGATGACTTTATTGTCATGGTCGTGGGTGGCCCCAATGCCCGCAAGGACTTTCATTTCCAGGAAGGCCCTGAGTTCTTCTATCAACTCGAAGGCGAAATAGTTCTTCACACCATCCAGGATGGCAAGCGTGTGAATATCCCTCTCAAAGCTGGGGAGATTTTCAATCTGCCAGGCCGCATCCCTCATTCGCCCGAACGCTTTCCGAACTCCGTCGGCCTGGTGATCGAACGTAAACGCCAGCCCGGTGAACAGGATGGCTTGCAATGGTACTGTGAAGGTTGCGATGCCAAACTCTATGAGGAGTTTTTCCCGCTCCAGAATATCGAGAAGGACTTTCCACCGATCTTCGATAGGTTCTATGGTTCGCAAGAAAATCGTACTTGCAAAAAATGTGGCAAGATCATGGAAGCCCCGGTGAAGAAGTAAACCGTGCTCAAGATAGATATCCATACGCATATCTTGCCTCCTGAATGGCCGAATCTTCGTGAACGTTACGGCTATGGCGGCTTTGTCAATTTGGAAGCATGCGGTTGTGATCGGGCAAAGATGATGGTGGATGGCAGGTTTTTCCGTGAGATCGAAAGCAACTGTTGGGATCCCGTTCGTCGCATGGCTGAGTACGAGCCTCACCACTGCCAGGTTCAAGTTCTTTCCACCGTGCCCGTGATGTTCAACTACTGGGCCAAGCCGGAACACACGCTCGATCTGGCCCGGATGCTCAATGACAACATTGCCAATGTCGTTTCTCATCATCCGAAACGGTTTGTCGGATTGGGCACCTTACCCATGCAGGATGCCCAACTGGCAATCGGTGAACTTGAACGATGTGTGCTTCAACTGAACATGTCCGGCGTCCAAATCGGCACAAACGTCAACGGGCGCAATCTTGATGACGCCTCGCTCTTTCCGATCTTCCAGGCTGCCGAGGCTCTGGGCGCCTGCATCTTCGTCCACCCTTGGGAAATGCTCGGCAAGGAACGCATGGGCAAGTACTGGATGCCCTGGCTCGTCGGTATGCCTGCTGAAACAGCGCTCGCTATCTGTTCGGTCATCTTTTCTGGCTTGCTGGAGAAGTTGCCTCGTTTGCGAATCGCCTTTGCCCATGGCGGCGGATCGTTTCCGGCCACCATTGGTCGCATTGCTCATGGCTTCACCGCACGACCAGATCTCTGTGCTGTTGAAAATCAGCTCAATCCTCGTGAATACCTCTCCCGCATTTACTACGATTCGCTGGTTCATGACGCCGCCTACTTACGATTCTTTGTGGAACATGTCGGCGCTCATCGAATCGCCATGGGCACGGACTATCCGTTCCCCCTGGGCGAATCGATACCAGGTCAGCTCATCGAATCGGCCGGGTTCGACCAGGTGACACAGGAACGCCTGCTTCATGGCACCGCGCTGGAGTGGTTGAATCTGCCCAGGGAGCGCTTCGTCAATGTTTGATCGAACCCTTGAATTTGCATGCCAAATGGATCGGGATGATGTGCTTTCTCCATTTCGCGGTCTGTTTCACATTCCCAGGGACGGGCAGGGCAGGGACGAGATCTATTTTTGCGGCAACTCACTGGGACTTCAACCCAGGCGTACCACGAACTATGTCAACGAGTTCCTGGTTGATTGGGCTGCGATGGGAGTGCGAGGCCATTTCGAAGGCAAGCATCCCTGGCTGCCATACCATGAATTCCTGACTGACGGACTGGCTTCGCTGGCAGGCGCTGAGCGGTGCGAAATAGTGGCTATGAACTCGCTCACAGTCAATTTGCATCTGATGATGGTCAGTTTCTATCGCCCGACAACATCTCGTTACAAGATTCTGATCGAAGAACATGCCTTTCCTTCTGATACCTATGCCGTCGATTCTCACCTTCGGCATCTTGGGCTAGATCCTGCCAGGGCTCTTGTCAAGATAGCGCCCCGTCCCGGCGAAGAACTGATACGGGATGAAGACCTGTTCAGCCTGATCAAAAAGGAGGCAGGTTCGCTCGCATTCATTCTGTTGCCTGGCGTCCAATACTACACCGGCCAGATGCTGCCGATGGCTGAGATCGTAAATCGCGGCCATGCCGTGGGTGCCGTCGTTGGCTTTGATCTGGCACATGCCATGGGCAATGTCCTCCTCAGCCTGCATGATTGGAACGTCGACTTTGCAGTCTGGTGCAGTTACAAGTATCTCAATTCTGGAGCCGGTTCTGTGGCCGGCTGCTTCATTCACGAGTGCCATGTAAAGAACACCGCTCTGCCACGGTTTGCCGGTTGGTGGGGGCATGACAAGGCTACACGCTTCGAGATGGGCTCCGAATTCCACCCTATTCCTACTGCTGAAGGCTGGCAGCTTTCCAATCCACCCATTCTCTCTTTGGCAGCCATTCGTGCTTCGCTGGAGATATTCAACGAAGCCGGTGGAATGCCTATGCTACGGTCCAAGTCGGAAAAACTGACTGGCTACCTCGAGTATCTGCTCAACACTGAGTGTGAGGGCCACATCGACATTATCACGCCAGCCGATCCCGCCCAACGCGGCTGCCAACTCTCGTTGAGCCTGCGGAAATCTGGCGATGAAGTCCACAAGCAACTCGAAGCAAGTGGAGTTGGCTGTGATTGGCGTGAGCCGAATGTCATCCGAGTGGCGCCTGTTCCGCTGTACAACAGCTTTGAAGAGGTTCATCGGTTTGTGCACCTGCTGAAGGGTCGGTTATGAAAAGCGGCACTATCACCCTCATCGGGGCCGGCCTCGTGGGAAGTTTGCTGTCGGTGTTCCTCGCCAGGCGGGGTTACCAGGTAACGATCTATGAACGGCGCGCTGATCTTCGCAAAGCTAACATCTCTGCTGGCCGTTCGATTAACCTGGCTCTCGCCAACCGGGGCCTGGCTGCTCTGGAACGAGCAGGCTTGCTGGACGCTATCCGACCTGTCCTGCTTCCTATGGCCGGCCGCATGCTGCACGATGAGCAGGGACAAACCTCGTTCCTGCCGTATGGCCATCGTCCCGAAGAAGTCATTTATTCGGTATCTCGTGGTGGCCTGAATCAACGGCTGCTCGATCTGGCTGAAGTTGAAGGGGTAAACATTCAGTTTCAGCGGAACTGCCTGGATGTCGATTTTGCAACGAATATTCTTCAGTTGATCGACGAGACCAGCGGCACTCAACACAATCAGCCGTTTGAAAGAGTTATCGGCACTGATGGTTCCGCCTCTCGTGTACGGGAAGCCATCATTCGAGCGACGGGCGGCCATGCTGTTGAATCCCCTTTGGGCCATGGGTACAAGGAACTGTGTATCCTGCCCGATTCGCAGGGCGGGTTTCGTATGGATAACCGCTCGCTGCACATCTGGCCACGCGGCGAGTTCATGCTGATCGCTTTGCCAAACCCGGATGCCTCGTTCACACTGACGCTTTTTCTGCCCAATACCGGAACTGAGAGCTTCGCCACTTTGACCTCAGCCGGAGCAGTGAACTCCTTCTTCTCTCGCTATTTTCCAGATGCCCAGGCTCTCATGCCTGATCTTACTACGCAGTTCCTGGCTAACCCCCTGGGAACATTGGGCACCATTCGTTCTGATACCTGGCACTACCGTGACCAGGCGCTCCTTCTGGGCGATGCGGCGCATGCTATCGTCCCCTTTCACGGCCAGGGGATGAACTGTGGATTTGAGGATACCGTCGCTTTGGATGAATGTCTCAATCACTGGGACGACGACTGGGAACAACTCTTTGCTCGTTTCTTTGCCCTACGGAAACCTAATGCTGATGCCATTGCAGAGATGGCATTAGAGAACTATGTAGAGATGCGTGCTACTGTTCGTGATCCCAAATTCGCACTGAAGAAGGCCCTCTCGTTCGTCCTGGAAGACCGCTTCGGTCCACGGTTCATTCCCCGCTATTCCATGGTCATGTTCCACACCATGCCTTACGCAGAGGCAAAGCAACGAGGTAATATTCAAGAAAACATCCTTAACCTGCTGGTTGCGTCCTGCAACCGTCTGGAAGAAATAGATTACACTATCGCGGCAAAGCTGATTCACGATAGGCTGTGAATGTGGTAGGGCTTGCGCAACAACTTTCTCAAGCGATCCTTGATTCCCCTTTCAAACAGCCTCGGGAGTATTTAGACGGCCAGGTTGTACAGGTAAGATCGAAATATCACGATATTTTCGCTTGCAGTGTCACAAATGTGTCGTTTAATGGAATGCATGGCGCTGAACATCGCAAATCAACACAAGAATCTGTAACGGGTTTCCTCGTATTGCCCGTATAGCTCACGTTGATTTATTCTCGATTCAATCATGCCCTGTGGAGGGAGTGTTTGATTCGTTCATCATCTGATTCGCAACTGGTCAAGGAGTTTGAAATGTTGGTTGAACAATTGCTGTCGTGGCTAAATCAAGGCAAGGGAACTGCTCGCAAGTCCTCAAAGACCCGGCGCAAACCCAGGTCAATCCTGTTGTCGCAGGACTGGCTGCTGGAAGACCGCTTGGTGCTGTCGAGCAGCGTTATCGGCAACGAACTCCTGGTGAACACAAGTCTTGTCGGCAAACAGTCGTTCGATGTCAACAATGATCGCTCCATGGACGTCACGAGCGACGGAACGGCCATCGTAGCCTGGGCCGATTCGACCAAGGGCATTGTTGGTCAACGCGTCGGAGAAGACGGCACGAAGTTGGGAACCGAATTCGTGGTGGGCGGCGCGTCCGACACCACTCGAGGTAATGCCAACGTGGCAGTATACCGAAAGGCAAACAGCCAGGAAACGGATAAGTTCGTCGTTACCTGGACGAGCACCGGCAACGGCGGGGATATCAGCGGTTCGGGAGTCTTTGCCCGAGTGTTTGCAACAGATGGAACCCCGCTGTCCGATGCGTTCCGGGTGAATACGTCCACCACGGGAGACCAGAAGGATTCCGCAGTGGAATGGATTTCGGCAAACCGGTTCGTGGTTGCCTGGTCCGGTGCCGGCCAAGGGGAAACGCAAACGGTGTTTGTGCGATTATTTGACGCTACGGGAGCAGCCGTATCGGCCGAAATTCGTGTGCCGGAAACGTTGACGGGTGCCAAGGGGCATCCCACGGTGATATCGCTTCCCAACGGAGGGTTTCAGGTGGCCTGGAGCGGTAACGGGCCTGGTGATGAGAACGGAATCTTTTCACGTCAGTTCACCAGCGCCGGTGTCAAAGTAGGGACCATTGAGTTCCGGGTGAGTGATGCAGTAACAGGCCTGACGAATAGCCAGCCATCCATGACCCGCTCCCAAACTCAAGTGATCATTGCCTGGCAAGTCAGGGATACCACCGGGAGCCCGTATGGCACTGGTATTCTGGCTAGACGCTTCAGCCCGGACGGAAAGCCGCTGGGTGCCAAGATTATCGTGAACGAAACAACGCTCGGTAATCAGTCAGATCCGTCCATCGCGGCGATGAACGACGGTGGCTTTGTGGTCGCTTGGCGGAGCGTCCAGAGCGGAGATGGGATCTATCAACGAGAATACAATTCTGACGGCACACCACGATTCGGTGAACGGATGGTGAACACCACCCTCGACGGCACGCAGACGAATCCCACAATTCGGGCACAAGGTCCGGATGGGTATGTCGTCGTTTGGGACGGAAAGATCGGCACGGTTGCTCAGGGGATCGGCATGCAGCGCTATGGCGATCCGTTCATGCCCACTATCACCAGCGACAACAAGGTAGTCAATGGCTTCAATGAGGTACTCTACTTGAAGCCCAATCTCCCGACCGATCCGGTCATCCCGATGAAGACGTTCACGCTCTACAATTCGAGCCACCTGACGATTTACCCGATCCTGGAGGATGCGAACTCCAGCGCAGCAAAAGACAAGATTAGCGGGCTGTACGATCCCTATGATCCGTTGAACCAGGAATACCGAGGCTACATCGGGTACAAGGATCCCACGACAGGTAAGTTTTATCTGGGACTAAGACCTGGCGAATCGTTTACTTTCCAGGTTCCTCTGGTCTTCTGGGATGCCGGACGAATGCACATCACGACTGATGCCCAGTACCTCATCACGCCCACGGGTGTTGCCAATCCCTTCCCGAACCCGTTCAAGTACTATGACATTGATCCCTTCTCCGGGACTTCGACCAAGCGCTACATGGAGGATTCGAGCATCGACGGCAGCATGGGACGAATCATGTGGTATCACGCCCGTGCCAAGACCAGCGGATTCGCCGAGCAGATTGGACTGGATGCCCCGACACAGTTGACCGAGTTTACCGTTCGCGACCCGATCATGGGTGACACCAATTTCAAAACACACGATGAGATTGCCACCTCCGAGAAACAGACCCTGATCAATTATGACGTCTCGTACGTCGATTCCATTGTGCTTCCGGTCGCCATGGAAACCACAGACGTTCAGCCATATCCGCCTCAAAGGTATGCAGGCGGCATCAGCACGAATGTACTTACACTCGACACTCCGAACCTGAGTAATCTGCTTTTCAAGGGAATGGTGGTCACTTCTGCCGCCGGAGCGCTTCCACAGGGTACGACGATTGACACCGTGGATGACAAGACGATACCCGGCAAAACGATTGTCACTCTGAGCAAGAGCGCGAATCCGAATCCCCCCGCATCGAGCGATTACTTCTTCACCCACCCGACACCCACGGCCGCCTTTGGTTGGACCGGGGCAGCGCAAACCTTTGAGCAGTTACAAGCTGCCATCAAGCAGTTTACGCTTCCCAATACAGCGGGTAAGAATAACAACGGCCTCGGGCTCTATTTCGCCAACCAGAATAACCCCAATGGCAATGGTTACCCCGAATTCTACAACCCCAACTCTGTCCTTTCCGGCATCAAGCTGCCTTCCGGCCAGAATCTGCCTGGGCTGAGCCCATTCAAGGCCGCTGCCGGATCGACTGGCCCCAAATCCAGTTACAACAACTCAAGGTTCATGATCACCAGTGGCGGCACCACCGACGCCAGCATCCCCCTTGGGGGAAATGCCGGCCCCTATGCGCCGCCACAGTCGCCTCAAGAAGCGAATGAGAAACAACTGTGGATTAATTTCCCCATTGGCAAGTCGCTTGAGGAATGTCAGAGCATCGCCGCGCAATTGGATTCCGGGAAGAGCGATTGGACGATAACAGCAAAGCTCGGCGGCGACCCGGATATTACGTTGAAAGGCAAGGTCACGGCAGTCGGCAAGGTATTCCTCTACGCGGGAGCTTATCGCCTCGTGGTGACGTTGGACCAGGCTAATGGACTCGATGAAGGGGTTGGGTATGGATTCACCTTCACCAGGACCGTCTCCGATTATGCCAGCACCAAACTGGCTAATATCTGGTACTCGTGGGCAAAGCACTACGTTGATGCCGTGACGAAGAGTTTCGGCCAGGGCTATACTAAGAACATCACTGGCACTATTTCGGAAGACCCTTCGGATAAGAAGCCGACGAATCAGATCACGGTCGCTGGTGATCTTACCAAGATGCTGGCGCCGGGAATGGTAATCACATCTCAGACGGCCAAGATCTTTCCAGAGGCGTCCTCGGATGATCCGAACGTCAGGGTCACCATTCTTTCCCTTGCCTACGATGGTACCAACACAACCGTCTTCTTGAGCAAACGCCCCATCGGCAGGAACAATGGTCAAAACCTTACGTTCACCTGCACTTTGCCGGTAATGTTGACTCCAGTAGACAAGGGAGTGACGACTTTTGATATCGCCTATTCCAGCGACTCCAAATTTGCCAAGGACGCTGCTGAAGCTGAGAAGTTTGCCCGATCTGTCTATCAGTTGATGGAATGCATGAACACGATCCCGCTGTTCCAGAACCAGGGACCCGACTGGCTTCAGGTTCTGACCAACTGTATTGGCGGAAATATCGGGTTCATCAAGGACATTGGCGTTTCCGCCGGCGAAAAGAAGTACAACCTCGACAAGGAAGGCTTCCACGGCATAGCCAACCAGATCCGCACTCTGATCAAGTCCGTACTGCGCGGCATATCGGATTTCAACCAGGTGCCGGAGAGCAGTGGAAAGTGGTATCCGGATCCATCCCTGACAGGGGACAAGACGGGGCAGCGGATCGATACCGGCACCGGTATGAAGAACGCGACCTACAACATTCTCAACCTCGATCCGTTTGTGTGGTTTGTTCACAAGCAGTTGGGCCTGTCCGGCTACGGGTTCTCCCTTGACGACGACGTGGCAGATGTGGGCGCCCCCGGAGCTACGAAGCTTTCCATCGATGTTGGCGGCGTGGACAGGCTCCCACAGAAGGCTGAATGGACATGGGCGACAACGTATGGCCCGGTGAACGCCACGCAGGGGCAAATCGTCACGATTAACGGCGGCGAATTTAACGGGAAGAAGAAAATCATCAATCTTGGCACGACAGTATTGCCGCCTACATCCGACCCGATCAATGTTGGCTTGCTGGTGCATGGCGGCGACCCCGACGTAGGACCTGGTGCGCTTGTCTACGGCCCTGGCATTCCACTCGGGACTAGAGTTGACCTGCCAATCCCCTCTGAAAACTCGCTCATTCTCGATTCCAAGATACCGCCTGACACTACTGGCCTGGTCGGCCCCTTCAACTTCCGAGGAACGGTGCCACTGGTGACAGCGTCGGCGATTACCAACAAGACCGCTTCCTTGCGTGTTGATACCGCTGGTCTCTACGGAGAAGCAACCTGGAACTACACGTGGTCGCAGGTAAATGGACCAAATGGAGCTACAGCAACCTTCACTCCCAACAAGACGAACGTGGCGAAAAAGACGACGGTCTTCCTTAGCGCATCGGGTACCTATCTGTTGCGGGTGACGATTAGCGCCAAGGATGGATCATCCATGACCAGCGACATTACTTTGAAGGTGTAATGAAAATGGTGTTGCCTACCCGCAATCCATCCGACAACTCCCCAGAGTCCCGGTTAGTCAGTACTGGAACTCTGGTGAGTTGAGTTTGGCGTTGGTCAGCGCCCGCATCGAGCCGTGGCCCAAACCAACCAGGCGACTTCGCTTCGGCGAATATCGCCATGATGTAGAATGACATCGTTGGCATCGATGGAGTTGAGACCGGACTGAAGGGCGTAAGTGGTGCCGGTCTTGCCCAGAACGATCTGTGGGACGTTCGGCACAGCAACTATTCCATTGGCCCCGAGAGCGCCGTAGAGTTCAGAATTAGCCAGCATTCGTCGGCCGGGCAGTTCTCCGACCTGCCCGGCGATCTGTGAAGCCACCAGATAGGCGATCGTCAGTGCCTTATCCTTCCGTGAGTAGGTGACAGCTATCGGCCCTTTGACACGTCGGGGCGCTTCGGCGTAGGCACCGGCAGGTGTGTTTTCCAGTTCCTTGATAGTCGGTGCAAAGCACAGATCTGACACTGCCGCCTGGATGAGCGTCATCGAATCAATCTGTTGGTCGGTTCTGCTGTCAGCGCCGATACTCGCCAGACAGACCTTGCAGCCGAAACTGTGTCCAACCAGGTGGACGCGCGCCAACGGCAACGCTTCCTGTAGCTCTGTAAGACGGGGTGCCAGGCCCGTGGAGCCGACGACCTCAGCTCGTTTCTTCATGGCGTAATAGGAAAAGGCGGTCAAGAGTTTTTCGACGTTCTCCGATTCCTGCAACTGGTCTATCATGGCGTCAATTTGATCATCATCCGGAAGTATCAGGCCGAGAGAAAAGGACGCCAGAGATCGTGTGCCGGGCTTCTTCAAGAAGTTCTTGAGCCTGACCTGCTGTTCCTGAATGGTGGTCGAACTCGCCATTGCTGCTCCCATGGCGTTCGCCAGCGTCTTGAATCGCTGGTCGGTTACACTTTCCGTCTCGCCGATCAGGGAAGGCCAGCGAACTCCGATGACAGCGATGGATTCGTTCTCCTTGCGCTGATCATGCAATAGCTTGGCCAGGGATGTAAAGGTCTCGTCGGCGTTCCCCTTGGACTTTCTCCATCCGTGAACGAGGAAAAAAATGTGCTCGGGAGGGCGTGCCTTGAGTTCAGTCTTGAAAGTGGTCCAGGCCCTCTGTTCTTCCAGCTTCCCCTTGTCATCGAAGGAAAGCATGAGATAGGGCCGGGTCTCCTGACCGAGGAGCGTCGTCGCAATAAAGAAGATTGAGACCAGAGCCAGACTGGTGATTCGCAGTGGCATCATGATGCACCAAGAGTAGAAACCCAGATTGTACACTTCGAAGCAAGGTTTGCAATTCATCTCCAATCATCGTGGTTGGCGCAGCAGCACCACTGCCAATTTTCTATGCTAACCGAGTCTCACGGTGACATCTCCATGATCAAGCCTCTTGGTTGGCTGCTACAACCGCTCTTAGCATCCCGGCGTAACCTGGACGAACCGCAGACCGCCGACATCGTTATGCAGCGTCACTTCGCCTGGCGGCGGAGTATGTTGATTCTCGTTCTGATCTTCACAGCCTTAACGGCGATCATCGATACGACCGCCAAGCTCATTAACGGATCACGCCCTTCTTTCAAATTTGTCATCTGGCTGGAGCCTGAGACGCCTGCACCGGCGCAGTCACTTTTCGGCGACTTGGGCGATCTGGCGTGGGGGCTGTCGTTTTACGTCATGCCGGTAGCGGCCCTGCTGGCAGCTGTCAATTGGGCAAAGCCGCGGAGATCCCGCAATATCCTCCTGATTGGTTGGGCTGCGTCGTTCCTGGTCCCGGTCGCCATCGCCTTGACGCCGTGGGATTGGTGGTCTGTCGAACCACCACCGGCTCAGACCTACGAGGCCAGCCTCGCGCGACAGTATAGTCGAATAACTGAAGGGTTGGTTTGGGGTTACTACTACATCGTCGTGCTCAGCCCAGCCGTACTGGCACTCGTCCCCGGAATGATGCGAGCCTGCATCAGTATCAAGCGGCTCTTGCCGGAATCGATCCTGCCAGGCTGGTTTCTGGTGATGGCCGCCCCATTTAATAGTTTGCTCGTCCTCGTCGTCGTTGTCGCATTGACACAGATTGCCCCGAGCCCCCTGTTAGTGGCCGGCATGATGCTCTGGCTGGCGGCTCCGCTGATTTACCTCGTGCGGGCGTCAACTTTCACCCGCCCTCTTTGTACTTCAGAAGATCTAAGGGAGCTGTCACGTGTTCAGAACTTCGTCTGGATCATGTTCATCACTTCGTTGGCGCTTCTGATCGGATATGCCGCAACATGGGAAATCTCTGGACTGCACCTGATCGGCTTTGATTCAAGAACTTCCCTCTTTCGTCCTTGGCAAATTGGGCGTTTCTTGTTGAATCTCTTTGGCAATTCATTTTACATCAGTGTTTTGGGCACGGACTTGCTGCTATGGGTCTGTCTATCTGTTTGGCAACACCAGCGCGAGTTCACGCAGTCAACCCGTGCGGCAGACTATGACCATTTGATGGAACAGCTTAGCGTCAAGACCTCTTGAGGCATGCTCCAACCGAGCTGCATAGGCATTCAATTTCGGTTCTTGCCGCCTCAGGTAGTTCCCAGCAAATGACCAACGAATCTCCCAACTACGTTTATCGATGTCGGGAACATTGCGCGAACTTTTGCAGGGCAAAATGATCAGTCCTTCAAGTTCTATGAAATGCTCGGTATCAGTTATTTAAGCAGGTCATGCTGCGCCGCCGACTCGACAGATAACGTTAAGAAAGAACGTCCGAAACGCTTGGCTAACGACCTAGCGTTTTTCTTGTTGGACTATGAGCGAATACTTCCAACATCTTCTGATTAAAAGCAGGGATATCATCAGGCTTTCGACTACTGACGAGAGGCAGGAATGTTGATGGATTTGGCCATGAAGTGCAGCTCATCAGGGAGTTCCCGGGAAAGTTCCCGGATTCCTGGTTCATGAGCCGCACTTCCTACCGCCTGAAGGTACAACGTAACCGTTTTCGACCTGACAACTTAAATCGAGTGGGCGTTACAGGACTCGAACCTGTGACCCCCAGCGTGTCGATTTGCCCTGAAAGAACGCGAAAACACGTTAATAACCCATGATTTCCAGGCTAATATTGGTTATATCACCCTCAATCAGCTTTGTGCAAAAAAGTGCAAAAACAAGCGAGAAAAGGCAAACACGTTTATTGATGTCGGGAACTTTGCGGGAACTTTGCGGGAACTTCTTGTGAGCAAATGATCAGTAATCAAAGTTCATTGATGCTCTGGCGAGGAATCCGGAATTCATCAAGTAGTAAAACTTCTAAAGCGCTTCGGTCGGACAACCAAAAGGATCTGAAGACTACAAGATTGCCAAAGAAGCAGCCGTGACTGCAAACCTTTACAAGGGTAAAAAGGTCAAGTCGAATCATGCATTCGAAAAGTTCGCTGCGAAAGACGTCGAGACGGTCACCAAAGACCTGTCAGCAATGATCGAATAACTTCCTGCAGGCAAATCGCCACAGTAATGAAGACACCCAACCACCGCCGGGCGATTTGCTCAGGCGGTGGTTTGTCCTGAATCCAGATTACAGCCAGGGGAGTAAGCCGCCAAGAGAAGGCTAAGACCTAATTGACTTTGTTGGAGCTGTCTTTTGTACGGGCTTTATCGTTTTCTTTCGTTGTTCTTTGGCAACGACGATAGCTAAGGTAACACTTAGTCGTTATCTTTCAGAGAAGTTAACAATGTATAGGTGCTTTGAATGATCCGTGCATCCTGCTTTGCTGATACTAATCGGTCAGCATTTACCAATGGAAGTCATTCAGGGTTTGCTGATGTACCTCTCAAAAAGGGTGGTAATGGAAATGGCTTCGGCCCACACGAGCTTTTGGAAGCTGCATTGGCCACGTGTATGACAATTACAGTTAGTAAGTATGCAGAGCAGCACCAACTTCCCATGCTAAATGTCGAGTGTGAAGTAACTGCTGACCGTTCTGTTTCCGATGTGGTCACGCTTCAGTATTCATTGAAGCTTGATGGTGAACTAAGTCTTGAGCAAGAGCAGCGACTACGCCAGGCTGCGGTCAAATGCCCGGTCGCAAAAACTCTCACGGGAATCATAGCATTCAAGCCACTTGAGTAAGGAGCTACACATGAAAGGACGAGAAAGTGGCATGCCCGATCAAGAGTATTGGGATTCCTTTTTCAATCCGAGTTGAATGATTGCCAAACTGGACTGCACAGGTCTGTGCGGTGATGTCGTAGAGTTTGGTTGTGGCTACGGAACATTTACCATTCCAGCTGCTCAGCAAATTGTGGGCAAGCTCATAGCGCTGGATATCGAAAAAGAGATGATAAACGCGACTGCGGCAAAAGCACGATCAGTAGGTTTGGAAAATGTAGTAGCGGTGGAACGAGACTTTGCAATGCAAGGCACTGGCTTTCCAGATTCACATGCTAGTTACGCCATGCTCTTCAACATTCTGCATATTGAGAATCCAGTGGGCCTGTTGAAAGAAGCCTATCGTGTCCTTCAGCCTGGGGGGAAAGCGGGGATTATCCATTGGCGAACTGATGTAGAGACTCCGCGTGGACCTTCGATGCCCATTCGTCCTACTGCAGAGCAATGTCGGATTTGGGGTGAGGAAGCCGGGCTCGAATTGGTTCGCTTCGAATCTCTGTGCTGCTGCTCCTGGCATTGGGGGCTGGTCATGCAACGTCCAGCTTGAATGGTTAATTGAAATACCATCTAAAGATGGAATGACATCGATTTGAGGCGCGGTATGTTACAACAAGGATGTAGCGAATCGCTTCTGAAACAGGGGATTGATCCGATGCCTTCTTACTACGACGAGAAAGCAAAGTGCCGTGTAGGCATCATGGATGAGGATCAGTTCTACACCGAATGCGAATCGTCGAACGTCGCGTACTTTCGAGACTTCATCGCCACCTGGATCAAGCAAGGTGGATCGCTCAAATGGGGTGCAGGGGGCGTAAGTCTGCGTGGTGCTGTCGATGGCAAGGATATCAGCATCTGCTTCCTCGCCCCGCAATATGCAGGAAAGAAAGACCGTATCGAACTCGCTTGTGCCTCGCTCAGCAAACAGATGGGCAAGGATCGCTTGAGCAGTCTGGAAAAGTCACTCCGCCTGGCTGCTGACGAGCATGTGCTCGGCAAGACCATGATCAGCATCGTCGAACCGGGCACTCTCCCTGCCCCCAAGCAAAAAGCATTGAAGCAGGCATTCGTCACGCTAATCCAATAAATCTGGTGCTAGGAACGCATAGCTACCGCGATGGCAGTGCGATTGGGTAGAGTAGATCCCCATCATGTTACTCGTTCAGTTTTCCCGGTTCGTTTGATTGTCTTACACAGAGTATACTTGATTTGCAGCGTGCATACGCCCACAATGGAGAAGCAGCTAAAAGGATAATAGGTCAGCGAGAAAACGTCATGTTACTTCATGAGTTTAACTGGAAGAAAGAAGTCATTCAATCAGCAGAGCCTGTGCTGGTCGATTTCTGGGCAGCTTGGTGTGGGCCTTGTCGGGCGATGAATCCAACGCTCGAATCGATCTCTAGAGATTACAAAGTCTGCAAAGTCAACGTGGATACGAACCAGGCACTTGCACAGGCTTATCACATTTCTGCGATTCCCGCACTGCTGATCTTTAAGAATGGAGCGATCGTTGCTCGTCACGAAGGCGTGGTCTCTGAACAAGTATTGCGATTGGATTTATCGAAAGGTAGACATGGTTGATCGCCGTTCAAGCACTATTTCCGTTTACCTTTGATAGCCCAACCAAGTGCAATACCGATCCCAATGGTGGCAAGGGAAAGTACCGTCGGCCAACGACTTTGTGACTGCATCAGTGCCTGAGTTACTGTCCAAAGTGTCAAACACAAGTAGAGCAGGGGTGGCAACGGGTAGAAGGGTATCCGATATGCTTCGGCAAGATCTCGTCTCTTGCGCAAAGGATAAACACAAGCTACCGTGAGCCCGGACAGTGCTGCCAAACCCACTGATGTGTAATCCAATAGTTGAAGGAAGGTTCCTGACCAGAGAAAGCAGATTGCCAGCAAGCCTTGCATAATGGTTGATGCTACAGGCACGTCGTAACGGGGATGCAACCTGCCGACGAAGCGGAAAAAGTAGCCATCACGTGCCATGGCAAACATGACACGGGGCCCGGCCAGCAGATAGGCACTGACCGAAGCAACCAGAGTCAATCCAAGTAATGTCGATAGTACTGTTGAGACTTGAGACCCAAACAATCTTGATGCAGCAAGCTCTGCTACCCTGGCTACCTGATCCATGGGAAGCGTCTTCATTTCGGCAGGATCAAGTGCATAAACAAATGTCAGGTTCAATAGTAGATACAGCCCAATCACGACAAGGCAGCCTGTGATCAATGCCCGTGGTATGAGTTTGCGTGGATCACGTACTTCGCCAGCCAGGTAACTGGCACCATTCCAGCCGGAGTAGGCATAACCGATGTAGATCAAACCTACACCCAGCGCCGGCAACTGGTCGTAGGTTGGCATTCCGCCTTGTGACAGGTGGTTCCAGTTTCCCTTGCCTACCAGTAGGCCCAGCAGTGCCAGGCCAAACAGGATCAGGAGCTTGACACATGTTGATATCACCTGAATGATGGAGCTTTGCCGATGGCCGAAGCAATGCCCAATCGTCACCAGGGCAATCATGATACTTGCACCCAGTGGAATCCGTGATGTCACCAGCCAGCTTGGCCAAGTATCAAGCCACTCAGTAGGCACGAAGGTGAAAAGATAATTGATGGCAGTTGAAGCCACGACGGCGGTCGGTGCTGCAAAGCCCAGAACAAAAGTTGACCAGCCGCTGACAAAACCAGCCCCGGGGCCGAAGGCTTCACGAACATAAAGATAGTCGCCACCGGCTTTGGGCAGCATCGTTGCCAGTTCGGCGACGGTCACAGCACCAGCCAGTGCCATGATACCACCGAGAAGCCATAGTCCCAGGAGTGCTTGTGGACTGCCTGTTTCACGAAGTGTGAATCCTGAGGTCGTCAGGATTCCCGCTCCAATCATGGATGCAATCACCACAAAATGGGCAGACCAGAAGCCAAACTGTCGAGACGGCATTACCGATTGTGACATCGTGCTCTCAGTAGAAGTCAAATAACCTTTCAGGCCTATGGCTTGCTATTGCTTTTGGATTCTTCAGCCTTCTCGAAGACCACGAAGTAATTCTCCTTGAACAGAGACTTGACCTCATTCACTTTCTTGAAACCACTCTTGATGATTTCTTGCTCTACCACGTCTTGGCCAGCTCGCACATGTCCCAATACCCACTCGCGGCTTTGTCCTGGTACGCGGATGAAATCAATGATCACCAGCCTGCCTTTGGGTTTCATGGCCTGATGAATTGAAGTAAGCATCTTGTAGGGAAACTCAAAGTGATGGTAGGTATCGCAGATAAATGCCATGTCGATGCTGTTCTCTGGCAGTTCTGGGGAGGCATCTTTACCGAGTATCGTCTTCACGTTCTTGAGTTGCAGTGACTGACAGCTTTTATCAATATGGTCAAGAAACTTCTGTGAGATATCAACGGCATACACTTTTCCCTTGTTGTCTACTTCCTTGGCGAAGAGCCTCGTGTACAGCCCGGTGCCTGCTCCGATGTCGGCTACCACCTGGCCCGGCTTAATCTGGCAGGCTTCCACCACTTCTTTACGCTTCTCAAAGGTCTCACGACTTTCGCCTTCGAACTTCTCGACCCATTCCTTCACATTGGGGTTACGAAAGGCGTCATTTATACCTGGCTTTACACTTTTCTCCTGAGCCGAAGCAGCAATCACCGTTATCAAGCTCAGAATCAACACGTAGGCACGATGGTTCATAGGGCACCTTGGAACAGAAAGAGGTGGGATTACTTGGCAGGTTATGATGTTTGTGGAAACTTCTCCCGCCACTTAGCAGCAAGAGCTTGATGCAGACGGGCGGAGAAGGCTGGAGGTATCGGGTAGGGCTGGCCATTCTGATACAGCTTGATGGTGTTCCTGATGTTATCAACCACGATCTGGCAGGGATTGCAGCCGGAAAGATGTTCAGCAAATTCCTGACAAGCTGCAGACAATCCGTCGTTATCGACGTATTCGTTGAGTGTTTTCAGTAGCTCTTCGCAAGTCATGCCTTGTTCGGGTTGGTTGTTCATGATGTTTCACCATGAGCGGAGACATGTTGATGATCTGGAATAACACGATCCTTTTCATCACCCAGGCTTACTGTCAATCGCTCACGTAGGGCCAACCGGGCACGCAATAAACGTACTTTGACGTTTGCTTCACTGATGCCCAGTAAATCTGCTGTCTCTTTCACCGAGAATCCTTCCATATCTCGCAGAATGAACACTTCTCGATAGTGTTCATGTATCTCTGTCAGCGCTTGGACTATTAGTTTTCGTGTTTCGTGTTGCTCAGCCAGCACACTCGGTTCATCTCGCCAGGGCGCAATGAACTCTGGATGCGGAATGTCGGCATAGCTGGTATCGCCCGTCGGTTCTGTGGGTAAGCCTCGCCGTTTACGCAGCAGCTTCAGTGCATGATTGGCGGCGATACGTAGCACCCAGGTTCTAACCGTGGACTCCCCTCGAAAGCTGTCCAGATTCTCAATCAGGCTCAGAAACGTCTGCTGAGCCACGTCTTCTGCATCATGCGATTCACCCAGAATCCGATAGGCCAATCCGAACACTCGTTGCTGCAACTGATCAACCAGCAAACCGAACGCTGCGAAATCTCCTGACTGAGCTTGTCGCAATAGACCTAAGCATTCATCGGCTAGTGCATCGAGCTGTGGCGTTGGAGCGTGGCTGACCATGAAGGTTCATTACCAGTCTGGATTTACACCTTCAGACTATTTGGCTCCTTCATGATAGCCTAGGGAGCTTTCTCAAATCCTGCATTAATCAACGCATCGTATCCAGGTTTAAGTGGACGAATGTCGTAGCCCTTGTTTTTGAGCATATCAGCTGCTTTCAGGCAACGTCCACCAGCAGCACAATGCAGGTAAACGATCTTTCCCGGTGGAATGAGCTCTTTCAACTTCTCGTCTTTGATGCCATTCTTGATCTGTGATAAGGCTAAATGCTTAGCTTCTTTTAGATGACCATCATTCCATTCATCGAGTTCTCGGACATCGACGAGAACAGCTTTCTTGTCTGTCAGGCCTTTCTTGACTGTCTGCAAAGAGTCTTTCGTATGGTCAGCAGCGTGTCCGAAGCAGGAAAACCCGAAGAGCATAGCGATGCCACAGCACAACGAACGCATAGTAACCGCCTCCTACTTGAAGAAAAAGTGACCAATCAATTGATCAGCTGTACGTTATGATCCTTGATCATGCAAAAGGTTACAAGAAAAAGAAACCTATATTCCACTGTAACCTATAGGGGCTTTGTGGATCACTCCTGTGTAAGGTCATTAACAGGTGACCTGATCATAGAAAAGGAGCTTGACCATGGAAAACATCATTCGTGCATTCGCTGGTAGCTTTATTCTTATCTCGTTGGCGTTAGGGTACCTTTACTCTCCCTATTGGTATCTCTTCACAGCTTTTGTCGGCGTGAATCTGCTTCAGTCAGCATTCACTCACTTCTGCCCATTGGAAATTATCCTGAGGTATTTGGGGGTCGGACGTCAATCCTCCAAAGCATCTACCGCCATCTGATCTGATTTGTAGAAGCTGCTTACTGGGGAGCCCTTTATGCAAAGTCACAGAAGTTCGTTTTCACGTTGGTCATATCATCGGCGCAGCTTCGTATTCTGGGGAACGATTGCTTTGCTTGGGGCGATACTCGCCTTGACCTTGCATCCCTGGTTCCTGGTCGTGACAGCTTTTGCAGGCGGTGGGTTGATTCTGATACATGAGCAACAGCCATGAAACCTACCTCTTCGAATGGAGTAACTCGATGCGAACGACTTTTACTTTCTCTCTGACAACAACATGCATCTTTTTCTGCGGCTTTCAGGCACCGTCAATGGCAGCATCATTTCCTGGGGCTCCCATACAGGGACCCGGCAGAAAAGATAGCAATATGGCGAATGACCAAGAAGTCTTCCACTACCTGCTTGACCATCGAAGCGAAATACGTCGCTCAATCAAGATGATTGAGAGTGGTGTCGAAACGCTAACGGAATCCAAAAACCCGAAGTGGCGAGCAAGATCAAGGAACATGTGGCAGCCATGCATAAACGTGTCAAGGATGGTCGCGGTATTCATCTGCGTGATCCATTGTTCGCGGCGATCTTCCGGAACACCAAGTCCATAACGATGAATGTTGAGCAAACAGAGAAGGGAGTGAAAGTGGTTGAGATCTCAACACAACCCTACGTTGCCAAGCTGATCCAGGCCCATGCTGAGGTGGTCAGCAAGTTCGTCGAACTGGGGCACTCTGAAGTACAAAAGAACCACCCAGTCCCGGATAAGTCTCAGAAATAGCAAGTCATATAGGAGCGAATCATGGACAATAACCAAACAGAGAAGCAAACTCTCTCCACTTCCAAGAGGAAACAACTGATGGACTACCTCATGCCCCTGGGGTTTATCGCACTGTATTTCATAATCCAGCTTTGGATACTTCCCATGTTTGGGGTGAAGAGCTGACTCAGAGGGCAATGCACGCCGCGGTCGCGGCCAATAGACACTCCTGCTGAATCAACTCAGCCAATCAACGAACAAAAACCCATGGAACGATGACATGTATTCGAATGGTGACATCGTCCATGATCACTCTTTCATTCGACCTGATGGAAGCATGGTCAGGCTTTCCGGATTCGCTTCGGGGCCGATGATACTGATCTTCTATCGGCATCTCATGTGAATCCTCTGCCAGGCACACCTCGGCGAGGTGCAGGAGCATTTGCAGGAGATACGAGCCATGGGGGGAGAACTCGTCGTGGTAACGCAAAGTCGTCCGGAGCATTTGCGGATACGCTTGGAAGACGATCCTAAGCCATTCCCTGTGGTTTGTGATCCGGAACGTCAGGTTTACCGCGACTTTGGTCTACTACCAGGCAAGGCCAGGATGTTTCTCTCGTTCAAGGTAATCGGGAGTTATCTTGTACGTATGTTCCAGGGTTGGAGAGTCCGGAGACCAGTGAAGAATGAGGACCTTTTACAACTTGGGGGCGATTTCGTAATAGATCAGACTCGCCGTCTCGTCTTTGCCTACCGCAGCGCCGATCCCACGGATCGTCCTTCCATTACTCAACTGCTTGAAGCTGTGCGAAAAACCAAACGGTCTGACAAGCTGTGACACTGACCATGAGTCCAAGCGAGAATACCGATGCGTGTGACCAGACAAATCTTGCTAAGCCTGCTCATGATTGGTGGTATTGCCGTTCTGATGTTGGCACTCGCTGGATATTTCAAGAAGAAGATCAGCTCATCACCTGACAATTCAAGTGTGGCTGCGAAGTCATTTACAGGGCAAGTGGCCGATGTCCGATCCGTTCCCTGGCAGCGGTTCGAGAGTGCTATTGGCACAATTCGAGCAGTTCAAGAATCCGCAGTAGCTTCGAAGATTCTCGCTCGGGTGATGGAAGTCAAGATCAAGGCCGGGCAGCCTGTGACTAAGGATGAAATCCTGGTTCGCCTGGATGATTCAGACTTAATTGCAAGACTGAAACAGGCCGAAGCTGCTGCGTCGTCTGCCGTTGCTTCACTGGAGAAGTCAAATATTGATCTGGTCCGTGCCAATAACCTGCGTAAGAGCCAAGCTATCTCGGAAGCAGAGTACGATGCCATCACACGTGAAGGCAAAGGAGCCAAAGCTGAAGTTGAACGTACAAAACAGCTCGTGAACGAAGCAACGATCATCCTGAGTTATGCCACGATTCGTGCACCCATGAGCGGTATCGTGATTGATAAACGTGTTGAAGTGGGTGATACAGTAATCCCTGGCCAGGTGTTGTTCACTGTTTACGATCCAACACGTATGCAACTTCTGGCCACCGTACGTGAATCCATGGCACTGAAGCTGAAGGTTGGTCAAGTTATCCCAACCAGGCTCGATGCACTTAATTACACATGCGATGCCACAATCACAGAGATCGTTCCTGAAGCCCAGGCTTCCAGTCGATCATTCATCGTCAAAGTGTCTGGCCCATGTCCTCCGGGAATCTATAGTGGCATGTTCGGACGCATCTCCATCCCACTGGGAGATGAGACGGTGGTGGTGGTACCGCAAGCCGCTATCTACCGTGTCGGCCAACTCGATATGGTCGATGTCGTGACAGGCAATGCTGTGCATCGGCGAATCGTGCAACTGGGACGCTTGCAGAATGGCGACTACGAAGTTCTTTCAGGGCTCAGTACTGGCGAGAAAGTGGCGTTACGTTCTTCCGAAACCTCCAGCGAAGGAAGCCGCTAATGCAGGATGTACCGATTAACAAAACAGCCCAAGGTACCGAGCGTGACGATCTGCTCACCTGGCTGGTTCGCATCTTCCTCGATTCCAAACTTTCGATCATCCTGATTGTTTTTTCGATGCTGGTGGGGCTTGCAGTTCTCTACATCACTCCCCGTGAAGAAGATCCCCAGATTGTTGTTCCCCTGGCCGACATCTTTGTCAACTTCCCCGGCCATTCGGCTCATGAAGTAGAACAACTGGTATCAACCCCGCTGGAGAGATTTCTCTACCAGATCGATGGCGTCGAATACGTCTACAGCATGTCTCGTGAAAACCAGGCTATTATCACGGTCCGGTTTTTCGTAGGGCAGGATCGGGAACGCAGCCTCGTCAAACTGAACAAGAAGATCAACGAGAATGTTGATCTGATCCCGCGTGGCGTGACAGGGTGGGTAATCAAGCCTATTGAGATTGATGATGTTCCTATCGTTACGCTGGCATTGACTGGCGGTGACTCCTATTCTCTTCGCCGTATCGGTGAGGAATTGGTAGAACGGTTCTCTTCCATCCCTGATATCTCCCGTGCCTTCGTGACAGGAGGGGTCTCACGAGCGGTTCGTATCGATCTTGATCCCGATAAAATGCAGGCCTTCTCGCTGAGTCCATTGGAAGTACGCAAAGCCCTGGCTGGCGCCAATATCACCATCCCTGCGGGAGACTTCACGAAAGGTGATGTGACATTCAGCGTTGAGGCCGGCGTTGGAATTACCAATCCTCAGCAACTGAGAAATCTTGTCGTTGGCGTCTTTCTGGATCGCCCTGTTTTCTTGAAAGATGTTGCAACTGTTCGTGATGGTCCCGATGAAATGACGACCATGATGCGCCATGGCTGGGGGCCAGCGCGTGGTTTTGTCACTCATCCAGGCAGCCCGGGCACGATGATTGGAGCCGAACAAGATCATGGTACAACCAAGATCGAGGATTCTAAGCCAGCTGTCACCATTGCGCTGGCCAAGAAGAAAGGCACGAATGCAGTAGCCATTGCTGATCGCATCATGAAGTATGCTGAAACACTCAAGGAAAAAGTCCTACCCGAAAATGTCGAACTGGTCATCACTCGGAACTATGGCCAGACAGCTGACGAGAAAGTCAACGAACTGGTAGAAGCTTTGGGTGTGGCCATTCTGATTGTGATTGCCCTGTTGACACTCAGCATGGGCTGGCGTGCAGCCATCGTGGTAGCCATTGCCATTCCGGTAGTCTTTGGCCTGACTCTCGCAGTCAATCTGCTCTTTGGCTACACAATTAACCGGGTCACACTCTTTGCTCTGATCCTGGCGCTTGGTTTGCTTGTAGATGATCCCATCGTCGATGTCGAGAACATCGAACGTCATTTCGAAGAACGCAAGGCTGCATCACATAGGATTGTGCTCGAAGCTGTAGCTGAGATTCGGCCTCCGCTCATTAGTGCTACTCTTGCGGTCATCGTCAGCTTTCTGCCGATGTTCTTCATCACCGGGATGATGGGGCCCTACATGGCACCCATGGCACTAAATGTTCCTGTCTCCATGTTCATGTCCATGGTCGTGGCTTTTACCATTACCCCCTGGCTGAGCTACGTCATGCTCAAACGAAAATACCCAAAGCCGACAGAGGAATCCTCATCTGCTAGTACGGGGGGACATCAAGAAAGTTACGATCCCGAAGGAATCAAGAAGACTCTGCTGTACAGGCTCTTCCTTCCTTTGATGAAGCCGCTGCTGACATCGAAATGGCGAGCAGGGTTCTTTCTGCTGATCATCGGAGTATTAACGGTGGCTGCCATGGGCCTGGCAGCCACTCGTTCCGTTCCACTCAAAATGTTGCCCTTTGATAACAAGAATGAACTTCTGCTGGTGCTGGATCAGGATGAAGGTACTACCCTCGAAAGAACCAGTGCTGTCGTTCAAGATTTTGAAGCTTATCTAGCCAGCGTTCCTGAAGTGACTGACTATTCCAGTTTCATTGGCGTCAATAGTCCAATCGATTTCAATGGCCTTGTTCGCCATTACTACCTACGGCAGGGCTCGCATCTTGCTGAGATTCGTCTTAACTTGGTTCCCAAAAAGTACCGCAAACTACAAAGCCATGCCCTGGCACTTCGGATGCGAAATGATCTCACTGCCATTGCCAATAAACATAACACCACACTTAGGATTGTCGAACTGCCTCCCGGACCACCTGTTCTGGCATCAGTTGTGGCTGAAGTTTATGGAGAAGCTGAGAACACATACGATCAACTCTTAGCAGCCGCAGACATTGTTAAACAGAGGTTCGCTGTGGAACCAGGAATCGTGGATGTCGATGACGTTCGTGAGGCACTGGTCACCAAGCAGATCTTTGTGCCTGATCAGGAAAAGGCAGCCCTGGCAGGCATCTCCATCGCAGAGTTGGCTGAAACCATCCGACTTGCTTTGAATGGTGACAACTACGAAATGGTACGAGTCGAAGGGGAAAGACAGCCACTTAGGATTGTAGTTCGACTGCCTCGAACCATTCGGTCGAGTTTGCCTGACTTGTCTTATTTGAACATTAAAGGAAGTCATGGCCAACTGGTACCGCTAGCAGAGCTGGGAGTCTGGAAGAAAAGCAAAGTCGATCAAACTATCTATCACAAAAACCTGGAACGTGTGGTTTATGTCTTCGGCGAAACAGCTGGCCGACCGCCTGCTGAGTGCATCGTCGATGTCTCTGTCGATAAGCAAGAAGGAAAGGCGAAAGGATTCGTTGCAAAAGGTAATCCTCGAGCGGTTAACAAACGCACCTATTATTCCAATGGCAGCGACATAGCTTGGGGGGTTCCAGAAGGCATTCGAGTTGAGTTTGCAGGTGAAGGGGAATGGAAGATCACGCTTGATGTCTTCCGCGATCTGGGGCTCGCTTTCGGTGCCGCCATGATCATGATTTACATCATCCTGGTCGCTCAAACAGGGTCGTTCCTGATTCCTCTGATTGTCATGCTAGCTATCCCCTTAACCGTACTGGGGGTCATGCCAGGTTTCTACCTCCTGAACACCATGATGGGACAATCCGTGGGTGGATTTGCTGATCCAGTTTACTTTACTGCAACAGCCATGATCGGGATGATTGCCTTGTCAGGCATCGTCACCCGTGACTCTATCATCCTGGTGGACTTCATTCACCAAGCCGTGAAGCGGGGACGGCCACTCTTTGATGCGATCATGGAGAGCCGTGTGGTCCGCTTGCGGCCTATCCTGCTGACTGCAAGCGCAGCTATGCTTTCCAGCTTGCCAATCACTTTGGACCCGATCTTCTCCGGTTTGGGCTGGGCGTTGATCTTCGGCTTGATCGCTTCCACGATCTTCACGTTGTTCGTGATCCCAGTGAGTTACTGGCTGGCTTACGTCGGGAATGAACCGCAGACAATTGCTTCGAAGTAAATCCCATGAAAAGGAATAACAATGTCGGATATCCATGGCCTCAAAGAGAAAATCAGCTCAACACTTGCTGCAGCAGCAACACGTGCTGCAGAACGACGGCAAGAGTATCTGCATGATCAGGACGAGCTGAAGAAACGACTTGCGCAGTTCGATGCCACCGTCGATCAATTCTGCCTTGTTTGGCGACCTCGACTGCAATCGTTAGTGGAACAATTCTCCAACCTGGTGCAGGTAAAGCCCGTCATCCAGCCACATTCACGCGAATCAACTTTTGCCTTTGCCTCAGACAAATACAAAGTGGAACTGAAGTTCTCAGCTGGCCCTGACAAAGATGTCCGCCAGATGATCCTCGATTATGATCTCACGATTATTCCGGCATTGATGAAGTTTGACGGCCATAAGCGGTTAGAATTACCACTTAATCAAGTGAATGAAGAAGTCATTGCGACCTGGCTCGATGAACGGATTCTCGAGTTTGTTGAAACCTATATCGCTCTGCAGGGAGATGACTTTTTCCTTGAGCATATGGCACAAGATAAAGTTAACACCTAAGTGTTTGGTAAAGCAGGTTCATCTTTGATACTGAAGCATGGAAATCTTGATCCCGTGATAACCCTGAAAGCTATGGCGAATAGCACACGAGTTCTTATTCTCCAGGAATTGCTTGATGGGCCACATTTCGTAAATGAGATCGTTCAATCACTAAATGCAAAGCAGCCTACTATTTCTGAACACATGAAAGTACTGCATTCAGCTGGAATAGTAAGTAAAGAGAGAAACGCGAAAAAAGTCATGTACGGGATAAAGGATGCCCAGGTGCGGGAACTGATCACAGTTGTGTTGAATCTACTTAGGAATCTTGCGATTCGACAGCATAAAATCAGAACGGGTCGGGTTCTTACGTGACGAAAGACAACCACGGGAGAGGCTCAACCACCTCAGAGAGATTTGCAACCATTCGACACGAAAGATAAGGAACTGATTGCTTCACTGAAACTAGCCCCTTCTTAAGCAAGGAACCAATCCATGAAGAATATCCAAATCTACGACAAACCCATGTGCTGCTCGACCGGTGTATGTGGACCACAGATCGATCCTGTTCTCCCTCGCTTTGCTGCCGATCTCGAATGGCTGCGATCGCAAGGTCATCAGGTGGATCGTTTCAACCTGGCACAACAGCCAGATGCATTCACCAAGAATGATACCATTCATAAGCTACTTGCCTCGCAGGGGACTAAATGCCTGCCTGTCATTGTGGTAGATGGCCACGTGGTCAGCCAACGCGGTTACCCAACACGTGAATTGCTCTCGTTATGGACCGGAGGTGCCAAGCAGGATAACTCCCTGCCCATGACAGAAGACACCGCCAGTTGTTGTGGTGGCAAACCATGCTAACCAATACTCGTACTGCGAAAGTTAACATGGAATATCTGAAGCAACCGACACGACATTTGTTCTTTACCGGCAAAGGGGGCGTAGGCAAAACCTCCGTTGCCTGTGCTACCGCAGTTCGACTGGCAGATGCAGGCAAACGGGTTCTGCTGGTTTCCACGGACCCTGCCTCCAACCTGGATGAGGTTCTTAAGACCAAACTGGGAAATCACCCCACAGAGGTGCCTGGCGTCCCCCGGCTGTTCGCCATGAATCTCGATCCTGAGGCGTCTGCCAGGGAATACCGTGAACGCATGGTCGGCCCTTATCGTTCGCTATTGCCGGCAGAAGCTGTAGCCAGCATGGAGGAACAGTTCTCCGGTTCCTGCACCCTGGAAATTGCTGCTTTCGACGAGTTCTCCCGCTTACTTGGCGATGCCTCAGCGACTTCCGAGTTTGATCATGTCATCTTCGATACCGCTCCCACGGGGCATACCCTCAGGTTGCTGACATTGCCCTCTGCATGGTCGGGCTTTATGGAGAAGAACACTACTGGAACATCTTGCTTGGGCCCATTGGCCGGCCTGCAATCTCAGCAGCAACTCTATTACCAGACCGTCAGTGCATTAAGCGATCCACTAGCGACAACCTTGGTGCTAGTCACTCGGGCAGAAAGCACCGCGTTTCGAGAAGCGGCTCGGACGAGCAAAGAACTCTCTGGACTTGGTGTCAGCAACCAGCATCTCGTCTTAAATGGCATATTCCATGCCACCGACATGAATGACCCGATTGCTGTCGCCATGGAGAAACGCGCAGAAACTGCCATTGGCAACATGCCCGAAGAATTGGCACATCTACCATGTACGCTGATCCCGTTTGCCAATGGGGGAGTACTAGGCATTGCTTCTCTTCGCACCTTTGGCACTGGCTCTGTTAGCCCCGCTGTGATCTCTTCACATCTATCATCATTCCCACTGCCTCCATTGTTAGGCCATTTGATCGATGATCTTGCGGCACCGGGACATGGCGTCATTCTTGCCATGGGTAAAGGTGGCGTAGGCAAAACCACGGTAGCTGCAGCTATTGCAGTGGCCTTGGCCGCTCGAGGTCATCGTGTGCATCTTACTACGACTGATCCCGCTGCGCATATTGCTGCTGCCATGGCAGACAAAGCGATTCCTAATATCACGGTGAGCCGAATCGATCCGATGGTGGAGACTGCCAAGTACTCCAAAGAAGTGATGCTTCAAGCCGGAGCAGGCCTCGACGAACAAGGCAAAGCACTTCTGGCTGAAGATCTACGATCACCATGCACTGAGGAAATTGCAGTATTTCGTGCCTTTGCGGATGCTGTCTCAGAAGGCAAAGATCGTTTTGTCGTGCTGGATACTGCACCTACTGGCCACACTATTCTGCTCCTGGATTCTGCCTTGGCATATCATCGTGAAGTAAGTCGTCAATCGAGCCAGATGCCTGAAAGCGTTCAACAACTGCTTCCTCGTTTGCGTGATGGCCAGTTCACTCGTGTGCTCCTTGTTACCTTACCCGAAGCAACTCCAGTCCACGAAGCTGCCCAACTTCAACGTGATTTGCGTCGAGCTGAAGTTGAGCCTTTTGCCTGGGTCATCAGTCAAAGCCTGACTCCTCTAACCGTTACCGACCCCATGTTGCTAATCAGACAGCAACACGAATACCCATTCATTCAGGAAGTAGTGAATGAACAAGCCAAACGAACCGCTCTTATACCTTGGCAGATAGAACCACCTATCGGTGTGGAAGCCTTGAAGAAACTAACAGAGATGCAGTAATCTGCCAATTACACCCTTTGCTAACAAAGAAATGCATACTAACCGTCTACCTTGTGAACTACTCAACCAGAAGGAGAGCCCATGCTTTTCAAACTTACTACAGCGAAAAACGTGAGTGAAGCTGCAGCTGCCTTGCAGAATGCCGTGGTGGCCAATCACTTTGGTGTGATGCAGGTTCACAACCTCAAGGAGACAATGGCAAAGAAGGGTGTGCAGTTCGGCCACGAATGCCTGATTTACGAAGAGTGACCGAACCGGGTACTTGGATTAATCTTTATTTAGGTATTCGTCAACCTTGGCAAGCAAATCTACAGCAGACAGTCTTGTGATGAAGGCATCTGGACGAAAGACCCAACGCACTACGCCTTTATTGTCAATTAGCACTGTGGTGGGTGCCGTCGTCTCTTTGCCGTCTGGCGCACGATGTGGGCCAAGAACGTCAGCAGCTTTAGCCAGCTTTTGATCCGAGTCAGAGGCAATCACTAAATGGGGAAACTTCGCTTGTGTCTTTGAACTATCTTCAAGGCCATCAAGTGAAACTGCGATAATGCGAGTATTTCGTGCATCGAACTCTTTATGTTGTTCTTCGAGCTTAACTAGCTCGATCATACAAATCGTTCACCAGTGTCCACGGTAAAAGATCAACGCCGTACTCTTTTGGCCGACGAAGTCGTTGTTTGAAAATGCCATGTTGTCTGCAAGCTTTGTAGTAAACTCAGGGAATTGTTGACCGGCTACAGCAGGCCCTGCATATTTTGGCAGCTTGGTAAACGAGAACAAGAACATCAATTCAGCAACGACAAGCAGACAGCAGAAAAGCAGTGCAGTATAACGCCACACTCCGGGTTTGCGCCGGACTGCGATGAAGGTCAGTCCAACGCCGATAATGGCCAGTATGGGTGCATACCAGGGTGTGTGAAGAAGTTGAGCCCCCATCAAAAGCATAGCGTATGTCACCACGCCTAGGATGGTCACTAAGATGCCAAACCACATGTAGCCACGGCCTGTGGACTTTGTCCTACTGATTTCATGCATGTTGTCGCTCATGCTGTTGGCTTAGGACAGGTACTGCGTATTTCAAGACGAAGTCGTGTGCTTCATTCTCATTCGAGTTATCTTTTATGAGATACGTTGTTAAATGATTACATGAGAGTTGCAATGCTGGGGGTCGATTGCAACTCAAGGTCTCTTTCTCATTTCACGGAGAGAAGCATGAAGACGCGACGCAGTTTCATCTGCGGAACGCTGGCAGGCATGATAGTCTGTGCGACTGTCGTACTGGCTGGTGATTTGAAGTCCGGCCCGCAGCCGGGTACGGGGGTCACACCATTTGATCCCCTGAATATCTACAATGCCGACAGCCCCAGCAGGAATGGCAAAGAGAGTTGCTTCATCTGACAGCTCGGCAGTAAATCAGTCGCTTTGGTCTTCGCACGCGAAACCGACGACGCCTTGGCCAGTTTGGTCAAGAAGCTTGATGCCGAAGTTGCCAGGATTGGAAAAGACAAAGTATCAGCAGTCATCATCTTCCTGGCTGCCGGCGATGACATGAAGGAAAAGATCAAGCAGTTCAAGAAGACTAATAACGTCAAAAATGTCAGCCTTGCACTCGATGGACCAAAAGGCCCTGAAGACTACAAAATTGCCAAAGAAGCAGCCGTAACGGCGATCCTTTACAAGAGCAAGAAAGTCAAATCCAATCACGCTTTCGAGAAGTTCACTGCGAAAGACGTCGAGACGGTCACCAAAGAACTGTCAGCGATGATCGAATAACTTACTGTTGGCGAATCGTCACAGTATCTATGACACCCAAACACCGCTTGGCGATTGGCCCAGGCGGTGTTTTTTCTTATTGATGCAATTAGAATGCAGTTGAAAGGGGTAATCATGTATCAGTTAGTGACGGGGATTGCCATGGTCGCCAGTGTGGGATGTTTGCTCAATGGCAACGTCGAGCAACCCGAAGAACTGGGAAAGGTCAAATGGCTGCGTAGCTATGATGTGGCCCTCAAGCAGGCGAAGGCGGTAGGCAAACCGATCATGCTAGTCTTCCAGGAGGTGCCTGGCTGATCGACTTGCAAGCAGTTCGGCAGCGGTCCGCTGTCGCATCGTCTGGTTGTAGAAGTGGCAAGTAGTGAGTTTGTTGCCGTGGCAATTTACAATAACGTACCTGGCGACGATGAAAAGGTGCTGAAGAAGTTCAAGGAACCGGCGTGGAACAATCCGGTCGTGCGTTTCATTGACAATTCGGAGAAAGACCTGATCCCTCGTTGGGAAAACGACTGGTCGCAGGTTGGGTTACTAAAGCAGATGAAGGCAGCACTGGAAAAGGCAGGCCGCCCAGTACCGTTGGCTCTTAAGAAGGCACTCGAACAATGAAACAGTAGACCCATACTCCGATATCTTTCATTGTTTAGGGTACAGTTTTAGCTATTTCACCCACCCGGCATACAGTTCTGGTCGGCGGTGGCGTAGGAACAGTTGCCTGGCGTGTGAACGGTCACACGCAGTTAAGTCGAGGTTCGTCTGCAGGATTTCTTCAGCATCGGTTGCTGCTCTGGCAATAACAACACCTTCCGGGCTGCAGATGAACGACTCGCCGGCAAAGTGAAGGATACCTTCCTTTCCTACTCGATTACACAGAGCGACAAAGTATCCATTCTGAAACGCTGCGACACGCATTTCTGCTTCGTACAACCCTTCAGGCCATTCGCCGACTGTTCCTGCTTGAGGAACAATCACCAACTCGGCGTCTCCTACTCCCAGCGCCCGCATGACTTCGGGAAAGTGTCGATCATAACAGATGGCTACGCCGATCTTACCGAGCTTCGTCTGGTACACGGGCACCCCAGTATTCCCTGGTGAGTAATAACCCTGCTCATGAAAACCTTCGTACTCGGTAATATGGATCATCCGGGTGCGACCAAGCAAAGTGCCATCAGCATCCAAGACCGGTGAAGTATCATAGCAGTGCTCACCATCCCGTTCGTACAGGTTGGCTACAATGACGACGCCGTGCCGGCGAGCTGCTTCAGCCAGGGCACTGGTTGTTGGTCCGGGAATAGGTTGGGCCAAATTGGCAACTGTTCTACATGCACGCTCACGCGGATAAAACGGCTCGAAAGCCAATTCAGCGAACGCAACCAGTTCAGCGCCACGAGCAGCTGCTGACTCGATGGCTGCCAGGGCACGGGACAGGTTTGCTGCTGTATCAGCACTCGCCATTTGCTGAATCAAGGCTATTTGCATCTCGCTCTCCTGAAGTTCCTTTCTACTTTATTGCTATGATCTTTGTTGATCTCGCACTGCTTCGCTGAAGCACACAATTAACTTGTACGATAGTTTGCAGAACTGTTCACCATGACAGATGCTGTCTAATCTGATGGTATCGTTGATATCCTTCCGAAGCTCCTATGTTGATAGATTTACTCGTGATTTGTCTGGCGTTCCGCAGCCTGGCTTTTGCAAGGTGCAAGTATAATTCATGGTGACGACACAGACAGCTCCAGGTATCAAGACTGAGCATTACGCTGACAACAGCATCTTTGTCTTGATCCATTGACAATCTTCGCGTACTCCTATGACCATCCATGTTGAGCCGAACTCGATGATGTCATTACTTCTTAGTTTACTTGGTTCTACTAGGCGTTGTCCATTGACATAAGTCCCATTCAAGCTGCCTGTGTCCTCAAGGTATAAGTTGCCATCTTTTTGAAATAACCGGCAGTGGTGACTACTGACAGAGGAAATAGGCTCTCTGAGGTTACAATCGATTGCACTACCTATTATGAAGGGATCTTGATGGACCAATATCACCCGTTGGCCTAAGTTCGAGTTCAATCGCCACAATTGCCAAAGCATAATTCATCTCCCTGCAGGGGAAGCAGCATCATGCTTGTCGCAAACAATAACCCAATCCTTGTGCCCGATCCTGAGTGGAGATCGGGCATTATTACACAACAAAATCAGTTTGAGTTGTCCTTAAGCTCCAGGATGTGTTTGCCATCCTTGTCTTCGACGACAAAAATTGCCTTGTTCTTCTTACTCTCCATTGCTTTTGAAAATGCTGCGAGAGTCTCAGATTTGTTATCAGTTCCATAGATTTTTGCGTTCTTGTCAAGTTCCAACTTCACCTCTACCATCTTTCCAGCTTTATCACTGGTTTTGAAAGTAATCATATTCTTGGCGATATCGGCTGATACAAATGCAGCCTTTATCCCGTGCTCGGCATTGGGTAAGCCGCCTTTTGAATCATCAGCGACGATGTTGAGAACGAAAAGGGTAATTCCCACAAGCACAGTCAATATAGCTCGTCGCATCTGTTGTCTCCTCAAGCTGGAATTAGCCAATCGGCCCTTCTGGGACCATCCCAGATGGGTCTCAAGGCAAGTCAGAACGTTCTGCAAAGATGTAGTTTCGCATCTCTCTCAGATGCTCTAGTTCACGAGAAACGGATTGCCCGACACGATCCACAGCACGAATGATCACTGCACTTAGATCCCGATCTGAGTCTTCGATGCGAACCTGCCCATAGCGAACCAACCGAACCACGATACTGCATCGTTTGGTTTTACTCCCATCTGATTCGATTTCATTCGTCAGGTAAATGGTCACACACTTGATGGTGAACCCAAATCGCCCCATTGCAAACCACAACCTCCGCTTGATGAAGTTGGAATAGGCAGTGGTGATGATCATGTTTTCGCTATGAATCTTTACTTTCATAACCTCCCTCTTTGCCGTAGATCCTGTATGGCGTGTGAGACGCTGCCTGGTGACAAAGCGCTTCGCCACGAATGATGGGTATTTGAATGGGAGCCTCGATCCCAATGCGGATGCGATTCCCTCGGATTTCCATGATCGTCACGGTGATCTCGCGACCGACGTGGAGTTTTTCGTTGAGCCTTCTGCTGAGTACGAGCATGAGGAAATCTCCTCAGGCAAGAACCTGGATATCCCGAAGTTCTTGCCTGATAGAAATCCTAACCGATATCTGATAGTTGAACAAATCGATTAAAGATGATTGATCCATTGATAAAAACGATATATTATCCACACTATGTCACGACTCAATTACCACCACCTGCTTTACTTCTGGACAGTCGCACGTGAGGGTACGATTGCGCGAGCGTGCCAGGTGCTGCATCTCACCCAGCCGACAATTAGCGGTCAGTTGCGGTTGCTGGATAAATCCGTGGGTGCTCGTCTATTTGAACAGTTGGGGCGAAATCTTGTACTGACGGATGCCGGGAAAGTGGTGTTCCGTTACGCCGATGAGATCTTTTCCTTGGGACAGGAACTTGTCGATTCTTTGAAAGGAAGGCCGTCGGGGCGCCCTGTCAGGTTAATGGTCGGCGTAGTTGATACCCTCCCTAAGCAAATCGCTTATCGCCTAATTGAACCAGCACTTAGATTACCAGAAGCTGTGCAAATTCACTGCGACCAGGGCAAATACGACAATCTGCTTGCGCAACTCTCAGTGAATGCGTTGGACGTGGTTCTGGCCGATGCTCCAGTCAGTCCCACGATAAAGATCCGTGCATTTAGTCACCTTCTCGGTGAATGCGGTGTTTCACTATGGGCCAGTCCAAAGCTTGCTTCCACCTATCGTCGCGGATTTCCACAGTCACTCAATGGCGCGCCATTCTTAATGCCTGCAGAAAATACGATGATGCGTCGTTCGCTTGATGAATGGTTTGATGCGGTAGGAGTTCGACCAAATATCCGGGGCGTTTTTGCCGATCCTGCGCTATTGAAAGAATTTGGCAGAATGGGCACAGGGGTGTTTGCTGTACGCACTGCCGTTGAACGCGAGACTCAACAGCAGTTTCAAGTTCGGCTGGTAGGTCGAATTGAATCGATCAAGGAAAGGTTCTACGCCATCTCGGTTGAGAAGAAGCTGAAGCACCCTGCTGTCGTGGCAATCACAGAGGCAGCAAGAGAAAAGCTATTTGCATAAGGGTGATAGCCACTCATTTGCCCACTCGCCGACACGTCTGTACGAAGAATGACAAATCAAAAAAAATGGAGAAGTTGCATGGTGCCAGGAGGCACTGTGTTGACAATCTCCCTGCAACTTCTCCATTAGCCAAGTGATGCTTTCGCAAACCTACATCTTCTTTGGAATGTTCCTCAGCTCAAGGATGCGCTGATTTTCCTTATCTTCTACAATGATGATGCATTTGTCCTTTCTAGACTCTATTCTTTTTACAAAGTCTGCAAGCTTCTCAGGCTTATCGTCTGAACCAAGGACTTTTGCATTCTTGTCCAATGGCAATTTCGTTTCAATCGTTTTGCCGGATTTATCAGTGGCCTTAAAAGTGATTATGCTCTTCGCAACATCTGCCATCACATAGGTAGCGACAATCCCTTTGTTTTCTTTCGACTTGTCGCCTTTGCTGTCATCAGCCCTTGCTATGGAAGAGAATGGCATCATTATCGCCAATAAGACTAGGGTGGTTCTAAACATCTCGATTCTCCATCACCCACGGTATTTCTGGTAATAGTCCAGGACCGCCCTGAAATGACACGTCATTACTCAGACTACAGTTGGGTTAATTTATCTCCTGATGCATAAGGCCCACTATCGATCTCACCGTTTTCAGAACGTATCGATGTCCTTTATCTGTGTAATATGAAGGTGTTCCTTATCCTCGATAATGTAAATGGATTTATCCAACCGGCGTTCCATGCTCTTGGCAAAATCAGCAAAGCTTTCGGACTTGTCATCCTTATTCAAAACCTTCGCATCTTTGTCCAATGGCAGCTTTATCTCGATCTTTTTCCCAGCCTTGTCTGTGATCTTAAAAGTGAGCGTGTTTTTCGGCACATCAGCCATGACATAGGTGACCAGCATTTTGCTTACAGCTTGAGGCTTGTCTTTATTCTTGTCATCAGCCCATACTGTCATTGCCAACAACGTCACTGAGGCGAGTAGTGCAAGAGTTGCCCGTAGCATTTCATATCTCCTTATGATTAAGCGCGGGTCAGTTCAGGACAATCCCGAAATGATCACACAACTTACCAAATGACTTCTCCCAAGCGATTAATGAGGCTTGGTAAGCATCGTCATTATCGCTCTTCTTACTTAATTATGGTCGAGGCCAGCTATTTGACAAATCGAATAATGGCGATTGATCCATCGCATAAAACGATGTAATTGAAACTGATATGTGTTGGCAGAGTTACAAGCGTCTGTTTAACATCTGGGCCGTGGCCAGGTATGGAAAGATTGCTCTCGCTTGCCAGGAATTACTTTTTACTCAACCGACGATCAGCATCACGATTCTGCCTTGGACTACTGAAACGGGGAAGTTACAAGGTTCGCGGGTGACCAAGATGTCAATTTACTTGTAACTTCCCCGTAGTCGTGTGGATTAATGAGTTGGCGAATAATCTGCGCAACCTTTCCTAGACATAAAGGCTTTGTAAGAAGGTTGCTTGCGCCCAAAGCAAGCAAATCCTGCGTCTGATATTCTCCAGGATCGCCAGTCATGAAACAGATTGGAACCAGTTGATCGATCTCTCGAATGCGTTTGAATGTTTGCGGTCCATCAAGATTGGCCATCTTAACGTCTAAGAGAACCGCTGCAGGGCGCACATGCTTACGTTGATAGAAACCGATCGCTTCCAATCCGCTTGCGGCAGTATGAACTTCAAATCCTGTTTTTTGCAAATAGGTTTCCATCAAGGTCAAAATGGCGTGATCATCATCAATCACGAGTATGGGAACAGGTTTTGAATCCGAGTTGATCTTTTTCTGCATATTTACTTGCCAGGGCTTGAACGAATCGAAGAACCTTATCATGATCTCGTCTTGAGTGCTTGGTGCCTGCTTGAATATTCTGGTGGACATTTGCATGAATCCTGTCGCGGTGAACTGCCCAAGCGAACACTCATAGCCTAGTCTGATCGCAATCATTCGGGAAATCGAAATAGGCGAATCAAATCATTGGAAAATGCTATGTATCGTATCTCCTCCTGTTGCCTTCATTATGTAAGCATCCTTGGTCTACCATAAAATTGAAAAGGGGAGGTGCGAGATGCAACATCAACTGACCGGACAACTGCTTCACATCTACAGCCGTAATGTGGTATTGATTTACATCAGCCTTATCGTAATTGTGGGCCTTATTGCGATATGGTCCGTCCTTCCAGCTCGGAACAAAACTACTGGCCTGGAAGGAACCTGGAGTAGTGTTACGAACCCACGATACTCCTACGAGTTTCGCTGCTCCGGCAAGGTGGACGTCAGGTGCCAAGACTCAATATTTAAGAACATTTTGACTTGGGAGCGAATTGGCTACAAGATCATCGTGAGAACAGCAGATCCTTCGCAAAGCCCTGTTGGAGAATGGACATTCAAGGGACGGTTACAAGAACAGGAAATCCGTGGTGTTGCAACTTTACGAACCCCAGGCGATTCCCAACTATCATTTTATGACGAAGTTTGGGTGCGCGAACAAGCCAATTCAACCTTAGGAATCAGTTCAGGAACTTTGAGACAGGATCTCGCAATCTAAATAGAGGTCTTTTCGCTAAACACCATCACATGTGTCTGTTAACATGCGGCTTTTCGTTTCAATTCCTGATTCTCCCGAATCAACAGTTCTCTTTCCTGTTTAATCTTGGCTAGTTGCACTTCCAAGTCGCCGACGATGTGTTTGATGGTCGCCCTATCAGCGCTTTCTGCTAACTTTAGGAGTCGTTCAGTTAAAGCCATGGCCGACATGATGGACTTCGTGGTAAGAGTCATGATCACAATTCCTTGGGGACAGTAGCCATTAGAATTATAATGGCAACCAAGCCCCCGGGACCTGTAGAGGCGGTTCACTGGATTGGAAGTTACAGGATAACAACTGCAAGGAAACCTGCTTGACACACTACTGCCATAGGACGAGTATGGTTGTACAGGGGTTCAGAGAGCCGCTGTTTCTCGAGGCTGAAGGGAGTTGAATTGTGGCGGTAGGACGTGTCGTCATCGTCGGTGCAGGGCCTGCCGGAGCGGCTCTCGCTTACCTGCTTGCCCGACGTGGGGTGGAGGTTACACTTCTGGAGCGGCACCCCGACTTTGCGCGTACCTTCCGCGGCGATGGGTTGCAACCCAGCGGCGTTAATGCCTTCGACCAGATGGGGTTCGGGGACCGGCTCCGCCAACTCCCCCAGGTCATCATCAAGACCATTGACATCTATCAGAGAGGCCGTCGGCGTGCCTCGCTCTCGACCGAGTCGCTGGGTTTCATCGGCCGCTTTATCCCTCAGCCGGCTGTCCTGGCCATGCTCACTGAGGAGTCCCGCAAGCACCCATCCTTTCAGCTTTGCATGGGGACAGCAGTCCGGGACTTGATCAGGGTGGGCGACCGCGTGGTGGGGGTGCAAACCGAGGGCCCGGACGGACCGAGCGAGTTCCTAGCGGACCTCGTCATCGGCACCGATGGACGATATTCGACGATCCGTAAGCGTGGAGCCTTCACCGAGCTAACATCGCCGCAGCACTTCGACGTGCTGAACTTCCATGTTCCTTTCCCTGACTTCTGGCCCGACCGGACGACTGTGCGCCTGGAGCTGGGGCCGGGTTGCATCACGGGCGGAATTCCTACAGCTGAGGGTCAGCTGTGGGTCGGCATGACCATCCAGAAGGGCCAGTACAAAGCGTTGAAGGACTCTGGACCGGAAGGGCTCACCGAGGAGTTGCTGCACCGCACCTCGCCTGACCTAGCCGCGCATCTGCGGGCCAACGCTCAGGCGCTCAAACACCCGGTGTTGCTCGATGTCAAGGTCGGCCGCTTGGAGACGTGGACAGCTCCTGGACTTCTGCTGCTGGGGGACGCGGCTCACCCGATGTCGCCCAACGGTGGGCAAGGTATCAACGTGGCGTTGCGCGATGCCCTGGTCGCTGCCAATCACCTGTGCCCGGTGCTCATACACGTCAATGACTCTGTAGCCGTCGATGCCGCTGCCAATCAGGTCGCGGCCGAGCGGATGCCGGAGATTATCGCCATCCAGGAGCATCAGCGGAAACAAACCCAGACCTTTCTTGGGTCAGACCGGTTCGGCCCCCGACTTGCGATGCGGCTTCTCCCCCTGCTTGCGAAGAGCAGCCTGCTCCGCCTATTGATGGGCAAACGGTTGCGTGCTTTGCAGCATGGTGTCGTGACCGTTCGCTTGACAGCCTGAGACAAGACGTGCGTTCTCGATTGTTGAGAGCCCCCTGCGGCACATACCATAATACTGATGGAAGCTGTGCAGTCTTATTTTGCTTGGGCCTGATCGGTAAACAACGAAGAAACCCGTCGATAGAAGAACTGCTCTGTCGAACGACAATCGCCGCCCGACATCGAGACGTTATCTTCTATTTTTTTCTCAGTGCTTCAGCCGCTTTCACAAGTTCTTCAATGGAATGACGTTCACGGTAACCATCCACAAAGAGCTTGGCTCGAATGATGCCTTCTTTATCAACAAGGAATGTTCCAGGATAGGGAATGCCGTCCAGATCAGTTTTGCCGAACTTCTTTCCCGCCATTTCCTTGTTCTTGATGGCATAGGAAACAATCGTCTTGCTGTCAGGATCGGATAACAAAGGGAATGTGATGTTCCTTTTAGCTGCGAAGTTCTTCAATACTTCCACTGAATCGTAACTAATGCCAACAACCTTGACGCCTGCAGCCTCAATCTTACTGATATCTTTTTGCAACTGGACCAGTTGCTTTTGACAGTATGGTCACCAGCTCGCTGATCGGTAAAAGACGAGTGCCACTGCGTTGTCTTTATGTAGTTCTTTCAATGTCCGCTCAGAGCCATTCTGATCCATGAGTTTGAATGCTGGCGCTTTCTCACCAACTTTCAAACCAGTTTTGTCATCAGGAAACCAATCTGCTGCGATGGCGATTTGCCCACTAAGCAACAGGATGGCCAAGGATGAACATCCAAAGCGACTCATAACTCTTCCTCCATATCGTTGAGTAGTGTCGTTCTTCAATGCAGTATACGGTGATTGCCTTCAGGATTCATTGAACTCCTTGGATGCCCCAATTCGGTCGCAGCATCTGTAATCTACTTCACAGATTACTCTGCACGCTGAAGCGCAATATGGATAGTGAGTAATCGTTCTGCCAGAATCTGGGCTTCTGAGTAGAGTAATGGCAGAGGAAGGCATTGGTTCATGTCTACAACACATTCCTTTACGTTGGAAACAACACGCGCTCAATCAACTAAGGCAAGGCCTGCAAGTATGCATGAGCGACTCTGGCACCTACGCGCAGTGCCACTATTTGATCTGCTCACACCAGATGAAATGACAGATCTTGAATGCAATGCCCGTGTACGATCATTCAGAAGAAAAGAAGTCATTTACTTCCCATCGACACCAGGTGAGTCGGTGTTGATTGTTCTTAAAGGAAGGGTCAAACTTAAAGATATTACACCAGACGGCAAAGAGTCGATTCTGGCTTTCGTCGAAGTTGGTGAAGTCTTTGGAGAACTGGCTCTCTTTGATGACGATAATCGTCAGAATTATGCCGAAGCAGTCCTGGAGACGCAGATTGCAGCGGTGCCCAAGGAGCCCATGCTTGAGGTCATGAATCGACGAGCGGACTTATCCTTGCGAATCACCAAGCTGGTGGGGTTACGACGCAAGCAGGCGGAAGCTCGCCTGCGCCAACTCCTCTTTCGTACCACCAGAGAACGGTTGGTCTATGTATTGCTAAACTTGCTGAGCCAGCACAGTGAGAAAAATGGGACGACTACCGAGATCACTTTGCCCTTATCTCATCAAGACATCGCCGGCTTGATCGGAGCCACTCGTGAATCAGTAACGATGGCCTTGGGAGAACTGCAGGGGGAGGGGTTGATCCGAGTAAAACGGCAAAGGCTGATCCTTTACGACATCGACAGACTTCGGGGGTGTGTAACTCCTTAGCGAATTCGCAATAATCCATCGCATTGTGAATCAATTCACAGAGAAAGAGATGTGAATTGAAGATAATGGCAGAAACAAGCAAAGGTGACTTAACATGAACGCTCACGGGCAGCCAAACGATTCCTGGGAACCTTGTTCTCCCGGTCAGTTTGCTGCATCTGCAGAACAACATCGATTCTTGCTCAAGCGAAGACAGTTTCTGAAAGTTTCAGCAGCTGGCCTAGGGCTGATGGGCGTCACCGGACTGACCTGGCTTGTAACTCATGAATGGTTCAATGGCACCTTGGCACAAATTAATTGTGTTCAGGCCATCGCCTATCTGAAGAATTGGAACACGCTTTCTACCCAGGAACACAATGCGGCAATAGCTCATTGCCGCCACTGCCCAGCATGCCGAGCAGAATACACCAAGCAAGGTATCATCACTTAGTGTCAGAACAACTATTGCGATAAATAAGCAAGGCAACCTTTCGTCAGGTTGCCTTGTTTTGTTTTACCTTGCTCATGGCAGGTACTGATTAATGGCCTCAGCAGCGCCTTGAGTTGGTAAAGGAAGCAAGCTGAACGGAAATTTCCTCGGCCTTTAGCCAAACAACAGTGCCGATCTGAATACAGATCGGCACTTGTAAAAGATGCATTCCACTGCTGGTATTAGTTGCTTGCGAGTTTGGGCAGATCAGCAACTACTTTTTCCACACACTTTTCGCAGATCTTGTCGAATGCATGGTTGGCGAGCACCGTTTTGCCTTTGTAAAGGACTACGGTCACGCCAGCATCGTTCGAGAGATTATAGCCTTTAGGACCTTTGGCATTAAACTGTGCCAGACTGACATTCGTTATGTTTTGCGACTTAGCCATTTCTCCAATCTTGCTTTTGACGGTTTCGTCATCAGAAAGATAGATGATTGCTGCCGACATCTTATCTTTGCCTACCTTGGCGACTTCGGCGTCGAGCTTCTTAATAAGAGCTAACGTGGCGGGACAATCGCAGGTCCCACGGGTGAAGATCATCGCCACAGGCTTGTCACCATACTGACAGACCAGGCAGTTTTCTTTGCCATTGCATTGAGCATCATCTGCATTGAGAATATTGACAGGTTGAAACGGAGTCATTTGACTGCCAACCTTCGGGCCAGACATTACATCTGCTCCATATGTCAGGCCGACTGCGACCAAAGCGACTGCCAGGCTGAATGTGCGAACGTACTTCATAGGACCACTCCGGAGAGGTGTTTGCCAGCGCTCCATGCGTCAGCGATGAAGGCATATTAGGCTCGCAGTTTTGAAATGTATGTGAAGTAGGCAACAGTTGGAGAAAAGGAAGGAATCAGGGTGATTGCCCTATCCCAAGTGTCTTGATTCTTGAAGTAAGCGTTGTGGGCTTGATCCCAAGCAGTTCGGCAGCCCCACTTGAGCCAGAGACTTTTCCTTTGGTTAGCTTGAGTGCAGTTCTGATGTTGTCTGCCTCTAATTGTTTCAGCTCGGCATCCGTCATCACTCGAACTGATTCTACTGTTGATGGTTTTCGGCTTGCACTGGCGGTCATGCCCACTTGAAGGTTGATGGTCATTCGATTGCCTTCGGCTGTGATGACTGCTCGTTCAATAACATGTTGCAGTTCCCTGACGTTGCCTGGCCAGTCGTATTGTTGAAGTTGTTGAACATTAGCTAGGGTCAACTTCAGTTTTGAGCGTGCCAGTTTAGTTGCACTGATCGACAAGAAATGCTGTGCCAGCAGGGGGATATCCTCAAGCCGTTTTCGCAAGGGCGGCAAATCGATAGGGAATACACTGAGCCGGTAATACAAGTCCTGCCTGAATCGTCCTGCTTCAGCTTCCAACCTGAGATCGCGATTGGTAGCAGCGATCAAGCGAACGTTGATCTTTCTGGTACGCTCTTCACCAACTCGTTCGAGTTCGCCTTCCTGTAGTACCCGTAGCAGTTTTGCTTGTAACTCAAGAGGGATCTCGCCAATCTCATCCAGGAAGAGGGTTCCTCCATCGGCCAACTCGAAACGTCCTGTTCGATCACGCAATGCACCGGTGAAAGCTCCCTTGGCGTGGCCGAAGAATTCGCTTTCATACAACTCACGAGGAACCGCTGCGCAATTTACTTTGATAAAGGGTTTGCTCGCTCGATTGCTTCTACGATGCAGTTCATGAGCAACCAATTCCTTGCCTGTCCCGCTTTCTCCCAGGATCAGCACTGAAGAATCGGTCTTAGCCACCAAATCAATCTGCCGAGTAACCGTTTCGAGTGCTGGGCTCTGGCCAATCAGTTCGCCGAATGCTCCGGTACGTGAGACTTCTTCACGTAAGTATTCGTTTTCCAGTTCCAGCTGTTTCTTAAGCGACTCAATCTCGTCAAAGGCACGTGCCGTGGCGATGGCAGCCGCGGCGTGATTTGCTATGGTCCGAAGCCATCCCATGCATTCAGGCCCAATCGTTCCACGTGCAAATACTGCCAAGACTCCAAATACCTTGCCGTGGTGAACAAGTGGCTGCCCACCAAATCCTGACACACCTTCAGATGAAATCCATTCAGGACGTGCAATCCAATCGGGAGTTTCTGCAATATTCGGAACTTCAAGTGCTTCACCGGTTGCTGCGATCTTGCCCACCTTTCGAATGCCGAGCGGGAAGCGACGGAATGATCCTGACAATCCTGACCATTCAATGCGTTTATCCTGCATCGAGTGACCGGCGCTGGCCACTAGATGCAGACAGCGTTCCTGACTGGGACATTCTGGACGCATCAAACAAGTGGAGCAAATATCACCGGGCTTGATAAGCCAGATCCTAGTCAGGGCGACCTGTGGTGAATCACCAAAGCGAGTCACAATTAACTGGAGCAGGTCCGCAAGCTTATGTTCCCTGGCCATATCCAGCAAAAGCTGCTTCGGATCTGCAATCAATCGTAATGGGGGTTGTTGCGCCATGCATCTACTATTACGAAATATCGCCAATGGCCTACGATAATTCGTGATATTACGAAATATCGTGATTCCATTGGATGAAGATGATTTGTGTATGTCCTTTACTTGCAGTCTCTTGCGTCCATTACGACATTTGGCACGGAATGTGATTAATCATCTTCATCAGCGTCAGATTGTCTGATGCAGTTACGATCAAACTGAAAGGTATGTGTCAATGTCACGCATTACTCAAATCGCCCCGGAATCCGCAGTCGGCAAGTCCAAGGAACTTCTCGAAGCTGTGAAAGGCAAGCTCGGTCTAGTTCCCAATATGACTCGCGCCATGGCTACCTCTCCTGCTGTGCTTGACGGCTACTTGCAATTCAGTGGCTCACTTAGTCATGGCAAGCTCTCCGCCAAGATTCGGGAGCAGATTGCCCTGGCTGTTGGTCAGGAAAACCAGTGCGACTATTGTCTGGCTGCTCACTCCACCATTGGCAAGATGGTTGGATTAACGCCGGATCAAATCCTGGATAGCCGAGTGGGGCAAGCGATCGATCCTCAGACAAGTGTGCTTCTGAACTTTGCTCGGCGAATCGTTAGCCAGAAGGGGCAAATCAACGATGCTGATATCGAAACTGTGCGCAAGGCAGGCTTCGATGATGGCATCATTGCAGAAGTTGTTGCAAACGTGGCCCTCAACATCTTTACGAATTACTTCAATCAGGTAGCGGGTACTGACATCGACTTTCCAAAAGCAGCAGAGTTGAAGGTCAACTAATTGAAGCGAACTGCCGCATCTCTGGCAATATTGGTTCCTTGGCTCATCTCGATCGTCAGACCATTTGATTGTTTTTGGCTTAACCGCAGACTGGGCTGCGGTGGCTCAAGCTTAGTGAATTGATTCTCCTCAATATGAGGTATCTCACGATGAAGCCCCTCGACTGTACTCCTTCGACCTTACCTATTACCCCGCCGTTCACTTTGGAAAGTGCCATTCGCAAAGTACGTCTGGCTGAAGATGCATGGAACTCTCGTGACCCGGAACGTGTTGCATTGGCCTACTCTGAGGACTCTGTCTGGCGTAATCGCAATGTATTCCCGCGAGGGCGAGCGGAGATTAGGGCGTTCCTGGCACATAAATGGGAACGTGAATTGGATTATCGCCTGGTGAAGGCACTCTGGGCTTTTTCCGATGATCGTATTGCTGTTCGCTTCCGATACGAATGGCATGATGCCTCTGGCCAATGGTTCCGAAGCTATGGCAACGAACTTTGGGAGTTTGACAATCGAGGCTTGATGCGCCGGCGGGAAGCAAGCATCAACGATCTGGCAATGACCGAATCTGATCGAACCTTCTTCTGGCCAGCTCCTGGGCCGCGTCCATCGGACCACCCTGGCATCCCCGACTTGAAGTAACTCTCGACTCAATTTCAACACACATTCGGAGAACGACTCATGTTTCGTACTGCACTGATTCTGGCCGGCTTGGCCACTACCCTGACCACGACTGCTGCGGTCGAACCGCCGAAGACTCTACACAAGTCGGTGAAGGTCGGCGACCTGGACATCTTCTATCGCGAAGCTGGCCCGAAGGATGCTCCTGTCGTGTTGTTGCTGCATGGTTTCCCGACCAGTTCGCAGATGTTCCGCAATTTGATCCCCCAACTGGCAGACAAGTATCGAGTGATAGCCCCGGACTACCCCGGCTTCGGGCAGAGTTCGATGCCAGCCCGTGACAAGTTTACTTACACCTTCGACACACTGGCCGATGTCGTCGAGAAGTTTACCGAGAAATTGGACCTGAAGAGGTACACCCTTTACGTCCAGGATTACGGCGCACCTGTCGGTTACCGGCTCGCCGTGAAACACCCGGACCGAGTCACAGCCATCGTGGTGCAGAACGGTAATGCTTATGACGAGGGGCTCGACAACGACTTCTGGAAGCCGCTCAAGGCGTATTGGAAGGAGCCTGCGAGCAAGGAGAAGCGGGACGCACTCCGGGGTTTCACGAAGCTCGAAGCGACCAAATGGCAGTACACGCACGGGGTCAGGAACACCGAATTATTGTCGCCCGACGCCTGGACCACGGACCAGTACCTGCTCGATCGCGAAGGCAATGCCGACATACAACTCGACCTGTTCCTGAGTTACTGCAGCAACCCACCGTTGTATCCGAAGTGGCGGGAGTACTTCCGCAAGTACCAGCCACCGGTGCTGATTGTTTGGGGCAAACACGATCAGATCTTTCCTGTAGCCGGTGCCGAGCCGTACAAGAATGATCTGAAAAGGATCGAGTACCATTTACTCGACGCCGGTCACTTTGCCTTGGAAACAAATGGCGATGAGATCGCCAGGCTGATGCGTGAGTTCCTTGGGAAGCACGTCAAGTAACTCTCTAACCGCCCCCGGCGTAGTTCGACTACTGTTCTCTACTTAACATGCCCGAGACGTGCTCAAAAGAGGCTATTCGATGAGGCACTCCTCCAGCGACATCGCTTTCACACCTGCTGTCAAGGCGATTCAATCCCAGAAGGGTTCCCGGAAAAGCTACGCCCGGATGGAACAGTCCGGCGGGTGGCAAACGACCGTCACCTCGGACCTGACCGAATTTTTGGCCGGGCTGGACATGTTTTACCTGGGGACTGCCAATGCTGAAGGGCAGCCATACATCCAGTATAGAGGTGGCTCACCTGGGTTTCTGAAAGCCATTGATGAGCATACATTGGGTTTCGCTGACTTCGGTGGAAATCGGCAATACATCACGCTGGGCAACCTCTCTGAGAATCCGAAAGCTTTTATCTTTCTCATGGACTATGCAAACAGCCGTCGAGTTAAGCTCTGGGGACTGCCAGGGTCATCGAAGGCGATGCCGATCTAGAACAGAAGCTGCGTGACCCGCAGTATCCGGGGAAAGTCGAACGGGCTATCCTTTTCACCATTGAGGCATGGGATATCAACTGTCCCCAGCATATTCATAAGAGGTTCTCTCAAGAACAGTTGGAACCAGTCATCAATCGCTTGCAGTCCCGGATTGTCGAACTCGAAGCGGAATTAGCAAGCCTTCGTACAAAGTAGTGCCAGTGGATCAGCAGACCAATTCAGCCTGGTGAACCATGACGGACTTAAGTGCCTGGTGAGCGCGATGAAGTCGAGTTTTGACAGCACCGGCGGTGATACCCAGTCGTGTCGCTACTTCTTCCGTACTTCGCTCTTCGATGTTACGAAGAAGAATGATCTCTCGATAGCTGTCAGGCAATTCACGCAGATAACGGTGAACGAGTTCATACTGTTCATCACGTTCGAGGGGATCTGCTTCGACATTATCAGCAACCAAAGCGGCTACATCTCCCTGGTCAGGCAGAAGATCATCGAGAGGCAGCATCGAACGACGTGATTGCTTGCGTAACTTCATAAGACATGCATTGACTACAATGCGATGCAGCCAGGTACCCAGTTGGCTTTGGCCCTGGAAGCTGGCCAGGCCCTTGTAAGCTGAAAGAAAAGCTTCTTGAAGAGCATCCTGGCAATCATCTTCAGAGCGAAGAAACCGGCGGGCGGTGGCCAGGAGACGTGGAGTATGCTGTTCAATCATCTTGGCAAATGCTTGCTGGTTACCTTCATGAAGGGAGATCAACAGATCAGCTTCGGTGGTTACTTCGTTTGAATTGACGAACAGGTTCCAGTTCAAAGTTGACATGTGCGGTCGCTCCCTAAGAGTGTTTGCAGATACGCCGAACAGGCCACGAGCTGGATGCCTTGTTCCAAGGCTTTCCGAAGACAACGCAGACCTGCTTGATCAGAAAAGGACAAGGCAGCAAGATCAAGCAGGATCGGCGACTGAGCTGAGTGAGCCTGCAGGCATTGTTCCAGCTCATGAACCCAGGGGGCCAAGAGCTTGCCTTCCAGACGGAGGAGAGTTCCTCGTTCGCTCGGTTTCTGCGTGATCCTTAGCATGCACTCGCTTCCTTTCCGTGATGGAAAGCAATAAAGCGAGCCGCGTGCCAATCATCCAAATGATTCCTTCGTTTGTCCTAAGTGGTTGCAAGTGAAAGGGATGAGTTGCAGTAAATAGTTAGGGGTCAAAATAAGTTCATTGCCCACGAAGCAGCCTCCCACGGCATTTCGTGGGGCCTCCGATATATCGTGGGTGAAACAGTGTTAACTACGGCAACCGCTTGATGCCCAGCTTCTTCATGCGGCTTCGCAAGGTGTTGGGATGCATCTGCAGTGCGAGAGCAGCGCCTTTTTGGCCTTCGATGACCCAATTCGATTTGTCGAGCATGCTGAGGATGTGATTCTTTTCCACTTCTTCCAGGCTGACTGCATCACTGCCGGGCTTCGAAGCTTCCGGCATCGCTAGCTGATCTGCAGCGATTTCCAGCACGGGACCTGGAGAAAGGATTAGGGCACGTTCCAGGATGTTCTCCAGTTCCCGAATATTGCCGGGCCATGAATAGTCCTGGAGCCGTTTGAGCGAGGCGGCGCTGATCGAAGTGAACTTCTTACCAAGACGTGCCGTAAACTTGGCCACCAGGAATTGAACTAGAAGCGGAATATCATCACGTCGCTCCCTTAAAGGTGGCACATTGAGCGGGAAGACGTTCAAACGGAAATAGAGATCCTCTCGAAAGGTCTTCTCCATCACACATTGATGCAGGTTACGATTGGTGGCAGCGATGATTCTAACATTGGCTTTGATCACAGTAGCGCCACCAACCCTTTCAAACTCTCTCTCTTGCAAGACCCTCAACAGCTTGGCTTGTGCTTCTAAAGGCAATTCACCAATCTCATCCAGAAACAGAGTACCACCTTCAGCCAGCTCAAAGCGTCCAATACGTCTGGTGATTGCACCAGTGAACGCGCCCTTCTCGTGGCCGAAGAGCTCACTTTCGACCAGGCCTTCGGGCAAGGCGGCACAGTTCACTTTGATCAGCGGTTTATCCTGCCGTTTGCTGGCTGAGTGAATGGCACGGGCCATCAGTTCTTTGCCGGTGCCGGTTTCACCGACGATAAGGACGGTGGTATCCGTCGGTGCAACTTGCCTGATTTGTTCCAGTGTGCCTGCAAGTGTGGTACTGCTGCCGATAATTTCATCAAAGTTATGACTATCTTTGATTTCTTCACGCAGGTATAGGTTCTGCGCCTGAAGCCTGGCCTGCTCCTGCTCCATCAACACCCGTTCGGTAATATCGACGAACATGGTACGGGTGAAGGTGCCGCTCGGATCGGGCTTGGACCACCATTGAATCCAGATCGGTTTGCCATTGTCTTTACGAAGGAGATTAAGAACGACGCCGCTGGTATCGGTGCCACGTCCGACAGAGGCAAAAGCTTCGTCCAGACGTCGTTTAGCATCGGGAGTATCGGGAGCCATGTCGATCCCGACATTGCCTACTACTTCTTCTGGTTTGAGACCCAGAATGCGTATTGCCGCTCGGTTGGCACTGATGAAGCGCGATTGCAGGTCTTCATGCACATAAGCAATGGGGGCCTCTTCAAAGAGATCACGGTATTGTTGCTCGCTGACGATGATCTTTTGTTCCATCTTCAGGCGTTCGAGTTCCGCCACGGCTCTGGCAGCAAACATGCGAAACAGAAATAACATGCGTGGCTCGGTTGGCATCTTCCGCTCATCGAAGACAGCCAGATGCCCTAGATGCTTGCCATCCATATCGCGGAGAGGAACGCCTAAGTAGCTCTCGATGCCCCAATCCACCAGCGGTTTATCTTCGGGGAAGAGCCTATGCACATCGCTTGGAATATGGCACAAATCGCTCTTGAGGATGCCTTCGCAGGGTGTGCCACGGATATCCCATTCCACATTCTCGATGAAGCGCCCCTGGCACCAGTAAGCAAGCGTTTTGACCCGATAGTCTCCGGTAAACTCAGTTACAAAGCCATAACGGACATTCAGGATCTCAGCCAGGTTGCGAACCAGTGTCTGAAAAAACTGGTCGCCAGTCGTTCTGGCTGTGCTTTCGATGACAACCTGAAGAGCAGCAAGATCCTCCTGCATGACTAAAGGAATATTGGCAATCTTTGATTCCATGACGAACTTTCTGTGACGGATGGGGGTGCAGCATCATCCATAAGAATGGTCGTTTCAATGAGTACCATTCTATCTGGAGACTGCTTACATGCACGCACTAACTATGCAGAGCTGTTCGGTGGAAAAGAAACAACACCTCTGTTCCTGTGGTCTGACAAAGCCAAAGTTGATTATTTCCTGGCTCTGCCGACTGGGAGTCGCTGCGATCCTTGCCCAGACTCTTTTCTTCAAGTTCACATACGCTCCAGAGACTCAGGTGATCTTTGGTCCATTGGGTGGCAGGCCTGCTGCGACCATGGTGGGAATTATGGAACTGCTGGCCGTGATCTTGCTTCTCATTCCACGAACCGTTGCCTATGGCGCTCTCCTGGCCCTGGGGACGATTGGAGGAGCGATTGTCTCACACCTCACCTGGTTAGGATTCGTCATTGTCAATCCATCGACTGGTCAAGGTGATGGCGGGTTGCTTTTTGGTCTCGCACTAATCGTTGCCCTGGGCTCCAGCATGCTGGTGCTAATCCATCGAAAGACGCTGCTCCAGTGGATCAAGCGGTAAGTGATGGGTTAGACGTTAAACAGGGAGCATTGGGCTCCCTGTTTTCGTTTTTGCTGCCAGCTCTATCGTCGCCGGATGTTCTGAGCATCTAATCGGAGCAGTTTCAGATCTCCCTGCTGTTCTACCTGTCCCTGCACTTCGATTCGGTCACCAACGTAGGAATAACAATCAGCTGATAGAGCTGATCCATCAATGGACGTCAGAAGATAGTAGGTTTCAAACATCTGCGCATCTCTGGTGACAAACATCGGAGGGATGCCACCTTTAAGACAAAGCACAGCACAGGCCTTATGCGTCTTCCCGCCGCCGGGCTTCATGGCACCCAGATAGCACTTGGAATCAACGATTTCACCACGGAGTGTCTGCGTGCCTAGCGAATGTAATGCAGGTCGTGGGATAGCTTGCACGCTAGGTTTTGCCTGAATCGAATTAGGTTCATCCGCTAATTCTAGCATCCACCGTTCGTCACGATGCAGCAAGGCTCCACGAAGTGATACGGACTGATTCTGATACGCAGCCAATCGTGCATGAGAGCCCTGTTTTCCCATTTCGACAACGAAGACGGTCTTGTTGCCGAGTTTCTGATCCTGAACCCGAAGAATTGCGTACGGAAGCATGTCCACAGTACCGGTAAGGGTGACCTCATCGCCTTCGTTCCACTGGGCTGAGCCAGTCGATTGTTGACTTGAAGGCACAAGCAACCCGATTCCGAGGAAGGTAAACAAGGCAGCGAGAATGATCGGTCTCAAGAATTGTGTGTAGCGAGCCGGCGTCGGCAACCATCCGATGAAGAAATCATCTGGCTTCATGTTCGGACTCCTCAAACGTGGCTGGTTCTACTCTGGTGCCTGCGGGTAACGGCACTGTATTCAACAGAATGCGCCGATTCTCCACCTTTACCTGATACGTCACTAGCTTTTCGATAAACGGGGGTGGAGCACACCCATCTTCAGCACGATAATCCCAGCCATGCCACGGGCAGGTGATACAGCCCTTGATGACCTTCCCCTCACTAAGGGGGCCACCCTGGTGTTTGCAGACATTGGTCACCGCTGAGACCTTGCCATCGTACTTGAAGACAGCGACTCGTTCCCGGCCTGGCAGACAGACTATCTTGGCCCGACAGTTGGCTATTTCGTCGACGGTTCCAGCTTCAATCCATGTATTGGTCATGTGGTTTCTCGATTTCGTTCACGACAACCTGCCAGCAGATGCAGTCCTGTTACCAGTGCTACTCCCAGTGCCAGCAGTGATGGATAGAGCCAGCTTCCCTCCGACTGCAATGCTCCCAGTGCCACATGCCAGATCAACAGCACATAGGCTGGGTATATCAGCATGTGCAGTCCCTTCCACACTCCCGGCGATAGGTTCTTGAGCCAGAAGTCATGGCTGGTGGCAGCCATCAGGAAAAGTATGACCAGTGCGATCCCCCCCAGTATCTCAAACGGAAATGCTGCCAAAGATAAGTAGTTGGTGTTGCTGGTGAGCATGGAGATGAACGGATTCTCGACACCGAATCCATGGTAGTAGCCGAACGAGAGTAGCCCATGAGCTAGTCCGATCAGAAAGGTGGCTACACCGAGATGTCTACGGTTGTAAAGCACCGGCAAGAAGCGGACATCGAATCGAGCCAGGGGGCCGATGCAAAGCACGACATGAAGCATGAGCAAAGCACAAGTGCCCAGCGCCCTAATCAGCAAGACTTCGATACTGCCCGTCCAGAACAGTCTGCCGATGAGCATGAAGCTACTGAGATAGAGAACGATGCCCAATAAAATGATGCCATCGTAGATCAGCTTATTCCGGTTCCACTTGATGGGAGCATACTGCAAACTCATGGGCTGTTACTCCACCGTTGAGTGATTACCCATGCGATGCTGAGCCAGGCGAGAGGAGTCAGGATCAACCAGGCAAACGAGTGCCACTTTCGATGACGGTGGGTCATGATGTTACATCCTTCATCTGCATCCAGCGATGTGCCAGCCAGGGCCACAAAGCGATGGAGCCGGGTAGTAACAGGAAACGGAAAAGCCAGGAGGTGCCTTTACAGGCATGATCCAAACGTTCCAAACCCCAGGTGATAAATGTCAGGCCAAAGAGCAGGCCGACTCCCAAATACAAACCAATCAACAGCAAGATAACTGATGCAATGATCATGGCGCGTAAATCGTCCTTCCTCCATCGACAGGCAGGCACACGCCCGTGACGAAATCATTGTCAATCAGGAAAGAGACAGCCTGGGCAATGTTTTCAGGCTGACCTTCCCGTTTCACCAGCGTGGCATTGATAGCTTCGTCCTTCTCAGCCTGGGGCAAATCAGGCGGAAGCATGACCGGGCCTGGCAAGATGCAGTTCACTCGAATAGCCGGGTTCCTGGTTCCCAGTTCTACTGCCAGCGTTCTTGTCAGAGTCGGAATAGCCCCTTTTGATGGGAAGTACGCAGCATAGTTCAAGTAAGGTCGCTCACAGGCCCAGTCGCCAATGAGGATGATCGAACCGCCTGTCGATTGCTTCACCATGGCAAGCCCTGCCTGTTGACTACACAGGAAGGTTCCGAGCGTGTTAGTCTCAAAGTAGTTGCGAACGTCAGTGGCAGTCACAGCTTCTAGCGGCTTGCTTTTCCAGGCCGCAGCGGCGTTGACAAGCACATCGATTCTGCCAAATCGCTTCAGGATAGCAGCCATCATGGCATGGACTGCTTCTTCTTGAGTCAAGTCTGCCTGGAAGGCATGAGCCTGTACTCCATGCCGACGAAGTAGACCAATTGTCTCCTCAGCTTCCTGAGCAGAGCTGCGATAGTGGACAGCGATGTCATATCCCTGCTTGGCCAGTGATTCAGCGACAACCGAACCGACTCGTCGTTTACCGCTGCCGGTGATCAAGGCTACTCGTGTAGTTTTCATGTTGCCCTTCGTGAACTAGATAACGCTTGGATGCCAACTACCGGTAGTGGTTACATCATGTGCAAACTGGTACGAATGCGTAACCACTTCCAACAGGCTGCATCGTAGAGATGTTGTTTTCATTCTGCAAAGAGCCTCTCTATGACAGCACTCGCCACATTGATGAGCATGCCTAAACGTACCCGCTGGGAAGCTGAGGGGCATGAGCATCCAGTGATTGCTTCATCCATAGTTGCTGTCTTCGAGCAGTTGGCTGATCTCCTCCTGCACACCAGCGATGCTGAATATGTGCAGGCTCCCGTAGGAGTAGTGACGTCCAGCCTGGGTGGGCATTTCCGACACAACCTGGATCATCTCGAATCGCTGCTGGCTTCGATCGAGACAGGCGTGCTCAATTACGATCACCGAGAACGGGGCACATCGGTCGAAACCAGCAGGCTTGCTGCGCTTCAGTCGATTCGCCGTTTGCAACGTGAGGTGCTCAATCTCACTGAGGATGATCTTTCGCAATCTCTACGGCTGAGCGCCATGATTGATGCAAATGCCCCACCGATGCATCTGGAGACGACCGTTGCTCGTGAACTGGCTTTTGTCTTGAGTCACACCATACATCACAACGCCATCATCGGAGTGATGGCCAAGACCCTGGGCATCAGTTTGCCGGCACGGTTTGGTTATGCCCCTGCAACCATCGCACACCAGGAGAAACGGCAGTGTGTACGGTAACCATTCTTCCCCTCAAACCAGGTGTGACACGACTGGTTTGCAATCGTGACGAACAGCGGAGCCGGGCATTGGCATTGCCGCCTCGACACTATTCTGTTGGTGGCGTTGATTACCTTGCTCCGCTTGATCCCGATTCCGGTGGAACCTGGATAGCTGTCAATCAGACCGGTTTACTCTGTGTCCTGCTCAATCGAACGCCGGTAATTGATAGTGAGAGGACAAATAACAGACGGAGCCGAGGGTCGATCATTCCTTCGCTTCAGTCAGCAAATAGCATCGATACTGCCATAGGAGCGATGCGATGTCTCAAGACAAGCGTCTTTGCTCCCTTTCGCCTCGTCATGACCGATGGCTACGAGATTGCTGAATTACTCAACGCCAACAATCGACTCATCGTACTCCAGTACCCACTCGTAAATCCTCTGATGTTTACGTCGTCGGGGTTAGGCGATCACCTGGTTGATCCGCTGCGTCGCAATTTGTTTCAGTTGATGTTGGATACCAAGGCGTTTCCTGAAGCACAACAGAATGCGTTCCACCGTCATCGCTGGGTTGAGCATCCGGAGTTGAGCGTACTGATGGATCGACCTGATGCTGCAACCGTCAGTGTTACGGAAGTAGCATTGACACCACAACTGGCAACGATGACTTATCAAACCTGTAGCCAATCACAGCTATTCCCCGTCTCCCTGCACACACTTGAACTCACAAACGAGCGTGCTTCATGTCTTCCGTTTCGCCAGGCCTCCTGAATCAGCGTAAACCGTTCGATGCCAGGCTGCTTCTACTCCTTGTACCCTTGGCTTGTCTGCCTCTGGCGCTTCTACCCTCTTGGCGAGAAGGAGTGGGCCTGGCACTAGCGACATTTATCTCGGAAGATGCCACCTGCATCCTGGCCGGCGTTCTGGTCTCGATTGAGAGAATTAGTTGGGCCACGGCGCTACTGGGGTGCGGCATCGGTATTTTCGTCAGTGATTTGTTTTTGTGGCTGACCGGTACCAGTATCTCTTTGGGGTTGCTACGCTGGCCTGCGTTAAGTCAGAGCCCGTTTTGGAAGAAGAGTCAATCGTGGGTTAATGAACGAGGTGGTCTGGCTATTCTCATGGCCCGGTTCATTCCGGGGAGCAGACTACCTGTGTATCTCGGTGCCGGCTTAGTTCGTTTCCCATTCCGCACGATGGTCTGGTGGACGCTGCTAGGTACTGTGCTCTGGACACCGTTTCTGATTGGCATGGTGGTGCTGCTTAATTCCACGTTTACTGAATCACTCGAGCACTGGTTCGGGGGTGTCTACTGGCCGTTGGTCATCTTGGGGTCGGGCTGTTATCTTCTAGTTCGCCTCATTCCACAACTGGCAAAGCCGCTGTTCCGTTATCGAATCAGTTCTTCAATCGCTCGGTTCTGGCGCTGGGAGTTCTGGCCCAGTTGGCTCTTCTACATGCCGTTGATTCCCTACCTGGCTTGGCTATCCATTCGGTACCGCAGTTGCACGATTTGGACGACAGCCAACCCGGGAATACCTCTGGGCGGAGTGATCGGTGAATCGAAATCAACCATCCTGGCCCATTTGCCTGAGCCTTGGATTATTGCCTCTCGCCTGATTGCATCCGGCATCATTCAAGAACGAATCGATCAATTGCAACGGATACTAGACGAAACAGGTTGGTCTTTCCCCATCATCGCCAAGCCCGATGCTGGGCAACGTGGCGAGGGCCTTAAGAAAGTAAACACTCAGGATGAACTCGCTAGCTACCTGATGAATTACCCTGGCGACTGCATCTTGCAGCCCTATCATCCAGGACCCTACGAAGCTGGCATCTTTTACTATCGGCATCCAGATGAAACCCAGGGTCACATCTTTTCGATTACTGATAAGCGTTTCCCTGTGATCATCGGCGATGGAAAGTCCACACTGCGTGAATTGATCTGGAAGCATCCCCGCTACCGCATGCAGGCTGGACGCTTTCTGGAGCGTCATACTCGGGAAGCTGATCGTGTGCTTCATGCAAAGGAACAGTTTTCCCTTGCTGTTGCAGGCAATCATTGCCAGGGGACGCTGTTTCTAGACGGTGCTTCATTGATCACGCCAGAGCTGGAACGTCGGGTTGATGCCATCGCCAAACACTTCAATGGATTCTTCATTGGCCGTTTTGATGTGCGATATTCCTCCGTTGAAGCATTCATGCGTGGCGATGACTTGGCCATCGTCGAACTCAACGGCGTCACTTCGGAATCAACAAACATCTATGATCCAAGCAGATCACTCCTGCAGGCCTACCAGACCTTGTGCCGGCAATGGTCGCTTTTGTATGCCATTGGGCACGCCAATGCTCAGCATGGCACGAAGCCGCCAGGAATCACTGCACTTCTTCGAACTGTGTTTACCTACTACCGAACCACTCGCAATCTTGCGCTAGGCGATTGAGGAGCACCCATGACACTGTCAATTGATCGCCAGACTGAGTGGCTGGAAACCGATGGACGGGGTGGCTTCGCTTCAGGTACTTCTGCTAGTGTTCGCACTCGGCGGTATCACGCTCTCCTGATGACTGCTACCACGCCTCCCACGGGACGAGTGATTCTGGTGAATGGTTTCGATGCCTGGGTAGAGACACCCCATGGAAGCTTTCCACTCACAACTCAACACTATGCACCGGACCACGATTCGCCTGATGGCATGCGACAAATCGAGAGCTTCACTAATGATCCCTGGCCTACCTGGATCTATCGTCTGCCCGATGGCACTGTCATCCAGCACGATCTTTTCGTCCCACATGGATTGTCTGTGTTAGCTCTCCGCTGGCAAGTCATCGAGCACCCTCACTCCCAAGTCCGTCTTATCGTTCGGCCGTTCTTCTCCGTACGGGACTACCACTCCCTCCATCATGAGAACCCATCGTTTCGATTTGAGCCAGTGCAACAGGGCAGCCTATGTCGCTGGCTGCCGTACCCTGATGTGCCCGGCATCGCTGCCGAAAGCAATGGACAGTATCGACACGACCCACTCTGGTATCGTCAATTCAGCTACTCAGAAAAAAAGGCGAGAGGCCTTGACTATCTGGAAGACCTGGCTGCACCGGGTGAGTGGAGTTGGCAACTGAAGCCAGGGATGGAAGCTACTTTGATCTTTGCTGCCGGCGACTCGGCCTCTCTAGATTACGCCACACTCAATAAGCATGAACTCGCTCGACGTTCGGCTTTTGCTACGCCCTTACACCGTGCTGCAGATGCATACATCGTGCAACGTGGCCAAGGCAAGACGATTATTGCCGGCTATCCCTGGTTCACCGATTGGGGCAGGGACACATTCATTGCCCTGCGAGGCCTGTGTCTGGCTACCAAGCGTTACGATGATGCCCGCAACATCCTACTTTCTTGGGCAGGCTGCGTGTCTGAGGGCATGCTACCCAATCGATTCCCTGATAATGGCGAAGCTCTCGAATACAACTCAGTCGATGCATCGCTCTGGTACATCATCGCCATCCGTGATTACTTCCAGGCGGTTAGGCCAACTGCCCAGGAACGGGCAACTCTGCTGCAAGCCGTTGAACAAATCCTCACCGGTTACAGCAAGGGTACTCGGCATGGCATCCGTATGGATCAGGACGGTTTGCTCGCTGCTGGTGAATCTGGCGTGCAATTAACCTGGATGGATGCCAAAGTAGGCGACTGGGTCGTCACTCCCCGCATAGGCAAGCCGGTAGAGGTAAATGCACTGTGGCTCAATGCCCTGTGGTTTGTCGGCCAATTCAATCCGCGTTGGCTCCAGCACTTTGAACGTGGGATGAGATCTTTTTCAGATCGTTACTGGAATGAACAGAAGCAGTGTCTCTACGATGTGATCGATGTCAAACACCAGTCAGGTCAAGTTGATGGCAGCCTGCGTCCCAATCAAATCCTTGCTGTGGGTGGTTTGCCGTTGCCAATCATCACTGGCGAACGTGCCAGGAAAATCGTGGCAACGGTTGAAGAACATCTACTGACACCACTGGGCCTGCGTAGCCTTGCCCCCAATGATCCACACTATGTCCCTCGATATGAAGGCGGCGTCTTGGAAAGAGATGGTGGTTATCACCAGGGAACGGTCTGGCCCTGGTTGATAGGGCCGTTCGTGGAAGCTTGGGTGCGTGTTCACGGGAACACGGAAGAAGCCAGGAAAATGGCGCGACAGAAGTATCTCTCACCCTTGATGGAGCATCTCAAGTGTGCGGGCCTGGGACATATCAGTGAAATCGCTGATGCCCAGCCGCCCCATCAACCTCGTGGCTGCCCTTTCCAGGCCTGGTCACTGAGTGAGCTGATCAGACTTGATCAACTGGCTTTAACTGAAACAACTACTCCCTAAAGGAGGCATCATGACCATTCTGCCGGACCACGCTGTCGCAAACGAATCGACTGCAGAACTTCTCCAGCAATGGAGCAGACTTGTGTTGCAGCGGACTCATCAACGCTTGAGCGATTTGTCTTTGAAGCTGCAGCAGAATGCGATTCGCATACAGGGCATTGCCCCATCGTACTACGTGAAGCAACTGGCACTGGAAGGGTTGATGATGTGTATCGACAGGCAACATTTGACCATCCATGACAGCATCCAAGTGAAGAACTACTAATCATGAAAACCATCAACCACGAACAAGAACGTCTGGTTCAAGCCCGCCAAGGCACCGAGCTTTGGAAACAATGGGGGCCCTATCTCAGTGAACGGCAATGGGGCACCGTCCGGGAAGACTACAGCGCCCACGGCAGTGCCTGGGAATATCTCCCTCACGATCAGGCTCGCAGCAAGGCTTATCGATGGGGCGAAGATGGGCTGCTAGGCATCAGCGATGAAGAGCAGAATCTCTGTTTCTCCATCGCACTCTGGAATGGCCGTGATCCTATTCTCAAAGAACGCCTCTTCGGGCTCACCAATAGTCAAGGTAATCATGGCGAAGATGTCAAAGAGCTTTACTACTATCTGGATGCCACGCCGACACACAGTTACCTCAAGGGCTTGTACAAGTACCCACAAACAGAGTTCCCTTACACCCGACTCATCGAGGAGAATGCACGAAGGGGCAAAGATCAGCCTGAGTTTGAACTGCTGGATACCGGCATCTTCGATGAGGATCGCTACTTCGACGTTTTTGTCGAGTATACCAAAGCCTCGCCTGACGACATTCTGATCAAGATTACCGCTCATAACCGTGGGCCGGATCAAGCGACGTTACATCTGCTACCACAGCTTTGGTTCCGCAACACCTGGTCATGGAAGGATGGGGGTAAGAAGCCCAGCATGCATGCCGAGAATGGCAAGGTTGTAGCAGAAGTCAGCGACAAGATTAATTATCATGCAGTGTTCGAAGACCAACCTGAATTACTCTTTTGCGAGAATGAAACCAATCGTCATCGGTTGTATGGCATCGAGGAACCGGGCTACTTTAAGGATGCTTTCCACAACTATGTTATCCATGGCCAATCGGCCGCAGTGAACCCAGAGCAACTCGGCACCAAGGCTGCGGGGCATTATCTTCTTTCGATTCCTGCTGCGGGCAGCAAAACCATTCGCGTGCGGCTCACTCGGGACGGCGTATCGCAGCAGTGGAAGGACTTCGATCAACTGTTCATCAGCCGAGTGAAGGAGGCAGATCAATTCTACGCTGACCTGCAACGTGACATTCACGATGAAGACGCCCGCTTGGTGCAGCGACAAGCATTCGCCGGCATGATCTGGAGCAAGCAGTTCTATTACTTCGATATCCCCGAGTGGATCAAGGGTGATCCAACCCAACCGGCTCCGCCTGCAGAACGGCTCCATGGCCGCAATGCTGAATGGTCACATCTGAACAATGCCGACATCATTTCCATGCCGGACAAGTGGGAGTACCCCTGGTACGCTGCCTGGGACCTGGCTTTTCACTGCATCCCCTTTGCGCTTATCGATGCTGAGTTCGCCAAGCAACAACTCTTGCTACTCACCCGTGAATGGTACATGCACCCCAATGGCCAATTGCCCGCATACGAATGGGCCTTTGGTGATGTCAACCCACCTGTGCATGCGTGGGCTACCTGGCGAGTGTTTCAGATTGACCGCAAGCAACGAGGCGACGCCGGCGATTTGGCTTTCCTCGAACGAGTCTTCCACAAACTGATGCTCAACTTCACCTGGTGGGTGAACCGCAAAGATGCCCAGGGACGCAACATCTTCCAAGGAGGTTTCCTAGGCCTCGATAATATTGGAGTCTTTGATCGCAGTTCCCCTCTGCCCACGGGCGGGTTTATTAACCAGGCTGATGGCACCAGTTGGATGGCCATGTACTGTTTGAACCTGATGCGGATCGCTCTCGAGCTGGCCATGCATAATCATGTTTACGAAGACATTGCCACCAAGTTCTTTGAGCACTTCCTTCACATTGCTGAGGCGATGACCAATATCGGCGGTGATGGTGAAGGCAAGTCGCTCTGGGATGAAGATGATCAGTTCTTCTACGATCAGCTTAACTTGCCGGATGGCAAGAAGGTTAAGCTCAAAGTCCGTTCCATGGTGGGTTTGATTCCTCTCTTCGCCGTCGAGGTGCTTGATCCAGAATGCCTGGCCAAGTTGCCCGACTTCACTCGCCGTCTGAAATGGTTCCTCAAGTATCGTCCCGATCTTGCCAAACTGGTCTCCCATTGGCAGGAGCCGGGACGGGGTGATCGTCGGCTGCTCTCGCTGCTGCGTGGCCATCGGATGAAACAACTGCTCAAACGCATGCTCGATGAGACTGAGTTCCTCTCGGAGTATGGCGTCCGAGCCTTGTCTGCCGAACATCGTGAGAAGCCCTACACATTCTGGGTCAATGGCAGCCCACTCACCGTCTCCTATCAGCCTGCCGAATCAGAGTCGGGCCTTTTCGGAGGCAACTCCAACTGGCGTGGCCCTATCTGGTTCCCAGTGAACTACCTCATCATCGAGTCACTACAGCGGTTCCACTACTACTATGGCGATGACTTCAAGATTGAATGCCCCACAGGATCGGGCAGATATCTCACCATCGACGATGTAGCGAATGAACTGACAAAAAGACTCAGCAAGCTCTTCCTTCGCAATGACCAGGGGCACCGGCCACTCTTTGGTGAACAAACCAAGCTGCAGCATGATCGCCACTTCCGTGATTACCTGTTCTTTCCCGAATATTTTCATGGCGACACGGGACGCGGCGTCGGCGCCATGCATCAAACCGGCTGGACTGGACTGATCGCCAAATTGTTGATGCCAAGGCAATGCGAGGCGAAGGCAGATCAACTCGTGCTGCACCAAAGACCACTCGACAACAAAAGCGTGGCACCTTCGGCGGCGTTGGTTACCTGAAAACCCCCAGTGGAGATTCTGATCATGATTGAAAGTGCCCTGGCACTGAGCGTAATCGGACTGTTCGGCTTTGCCTTGTCGGCAGCAGCGATGAACAGGTTGAAACATCTCGAACAGCGACTTGCCCTACTGGAGCAACCAGTTGTAAAGCCTAACAACGACCATCACTCTTAGCGGAGCAGTCTAGCAATGAACATCATAGACACATTGGAATCGTTACCGGAAGTGGTCATGCCTGCCTGCCCGATCCGCAAGGTGCTTAAAGGGCAGAAGGCCCTCGTCACCGGTGCGAACTCAGGTATCGGCAAAGGCATTGCCATCGCCCTGGCTCATGCCGGAGCGGATGTCGTGGTCAACTATCGCTCCAATCCTGAAAGTGCGGAGGAGGTAGTGCGAGAAGCCATGCGATGTGGCAGCAGGGTTTATGCTTACCAGGCCGATGTCTCGCACGAAGACCAGGTGCAGGCGATGTTCAAACGCATGTACCAGGAGTTTGGCACCATCGACATCCTGGTCAACAATGCCGGCCTGCAGCAGGATGCACCGTTTGAGCAGATGACACTGCAACAGTGGAACACGGTCATTAACGTCAATCTGACGGGCCAATTCCTCTGTTCCCGTGAAGCGGTACGTGAGTTCAAACGAAGGGGCGTCAAACCTGATGTCTCTTGTGCAGCTGGCAAGATTCTCTGCATTTCCTCCGTTCATGAAGTGATTCCCTGGGCCGGGCACGTCAACTACGCCGCCTCCAAGGGTGGTGTGATGCTGATGATGAAGAGCATTGCCCAGGAAGTTGCTCCATACCGCATTCGGGTCAACAGCATCGCCCCTGGAGCCATTCGTACTCCAATCAACCGGGAAGCATGGGAAACCCCGGAAGCCTACCAGGGTCTGATGAAGCTAATCCCGTACAAGCGGATCGGCGAAGTTGACGATATCGGTCGTGCCGCTGTCTGGCTGGCGAGCGATGATGCCGACTATGTGCATGGTACCAGCCTGTTCGTCGATGGTGGTATGACGCTTTACCCTGGCTTTGAAGCAGGGGGTTAATCATGGAGGCGGTGCATGATCTCTGTCGGCGAATCCAGATCATCAGACAACAGACACCTGCTAAGCGGGCAACATTGATCGGCATCAGTGGAATAGATGCCTCGGGAAAAGGCTACTTCTCCAAACTAATAGCCGATGAGTTAGCCAGGCACAGCCTTCGTGTTGCTTTAGTCAATGTCGATCACTGGGTCACGCTACCATCCCAAAGATTCTCGCAAACAGAACCAGCCAGCCACTTCTATGAGCATGGCTTGCGACTGGATGAGATGTGGGAAGAGGTTGTCCTACCACTGCATAAAACACGCAGTATACATCGCAGCATTGATGCCTGTGATGCAACCAATGCTGAGCGGTACATCTCGCTACGATTTGATCATGAAGGGATCGATGTGCTCTTGCTCGAAGGCATCTTCCTCTTCAAGAAGCAGTACCAGGATAGATTCGAATTCAAGGTCTGGATCGACTGTTCGTTTAAGACAGCCATGCGGCGGGCTATTCGCCGTAACCAGGAACAGATGGCTGAATCAGATATTGAGCGGGATTACGAAGCCATTTACTTTCCAGCACAACGGCTGCACTTCGAGAAGGATAATCCCCAGGCCTGTGCTGATCTAACGATCCGCAACGATGATCAGATCGGATAGAACATGCAGGCCCTGGTCAAAACAGATTTGGATGTCCCAAGAATGATGTCTGTCGGTCATATCCGTGAGTATGCCAGCGAAGCACTGGGTCTGGGATTATTCATGTTCTCAGCAGGAGTATTTGGGACACTACTTGAATCTCCTGCTTCAGAGCTTCATCAGAGTATCAGTGATCCGTTCTCTCGGCGGATCGTGATGGGCCTGGCGATGGGCTTGACTGCCATTGGATTGATCTATTCGCCATGGGGGCGACTGTCGGGCGCTCACAATAACCCTGCAGTCACCATTACGTTCTGGAGCCTGGGGAAGGCCACCAGCAGCGATGCACTCTTCTACATTATCGCCCAGTTCATCGGCGGAATTGTTGGAACTTTTGCCGTTGGTGTTCTTTTTCATGAGAAGTTTACCGAACCGCCGGTCACAGGAGTTGCCACGTTGCCTGGCGAGACTGGAGAATGGATTGCCTTCCTGTCTGAGATCCTGATTTCATTATTCATGATGGGCATGGTTCTTACGGTCAGCAGTTCTCGGTGGAGTCGTTGGACGGGAGTGGGCGCAGGAATCCTGGTCACAAGCTACATCATTGTCGAAGCGCCTTTGTCCGGCATGAGCATGAACCCTGCGAGGACACTGTCATCAGCAGTGGTCTCCAGCAACTACACCAGCCTGTGGATTTACTTCACTGCTCCAATATTAGGCATGCTCTCAGCGGCTTTACTCTTTCGCTGCTTAACTCATCAACGTCAACACTGCGCCAAGTACTATCACTGTCCCAAAGTTCGTTGCATCTTCTGCGGTTACACGCCTGCTTCGTAACCGGCAAGCATTTGACGCATCATAAAGTTGTTAACTTTCCTGACAACGACGGAGATCTGATATGCGATGGCGTGCGCCCGGGTTCGTGATCTGCTTGGCGTTGTTCTCACTGACAAGCATTTCAGTCGAGGCCCTTCCGCAGCACTATCAGCCATTGGTGCAGGCTGTCGAGAGCATCGGCATGACGGTGAGCGATCTGGATCGATCAGTCGAGTTCTATACCAAGGTTCTCGACTTTGAGAAACTGGGCGAAGAAGAACGTTTCGGCGACGCCTACGAACGTAGTGTCGGCCTTTTTGCAGTTCGTTCACGCACAGCGAAGTTGAAACTGGGCGATGAAGTTATCGAGCTCACCGAGTTCCTGACGCCACGAGGCAGAGCCATTCCAGCTGATTCTGCTAGCAATGATCACTGGTTCCAGCATATGGCGATCATCGTCAATGACATTGACACAGCCTACCAGAAGCTGACGAAACATAAGATTAGGCACCTCTCGCCATCACCTCAACGGCTACCGGACTGGAATAAGAACGCAGGTGGGATTGAAGCCTTCTACTTTGCCGACCCCGATGGACATCCTCTGGAGATACTGCACTTCCCGCCTGATAAGGGCGATGCCAAATGGCACAAAACTACGAATAAGCTGTTCCTGTTGGGATGCGCGTGGCTGGTACCAGTGAAAACTATGGGCCAGAGCAGGAACGATTGAATGCTGTCTTTGGAGCCAGGTTGCGCATCACCACCATGAAGGCTGACCAGGGGCCGGGCATTGAGTTTCTCGATTACCTCGCGCCACACACCGGTCGATCAACACCAGTCGATACCAAAGCCAATGATCTTTGGCACTGGCAGGTAAGGCTAAGTGTCAAATCACCAGTCAAACTTGCATCGCTTTCTCTGGATCGACATCTGCGTTTTGGCCCACTCAATCTGCAGGCCAACACTGAAACAGTGCTTTGTCGAGATCGTGATGGTCATGCACTCTTGTTCCAATCCTCTTCACGTTAAATCAAGGATGCTGTCATGCCTGAACACTACGACATCATTATCATCGGCAGTGGCGCTGGTGGTGGCACATTGGCACGCAAACTGGCTCCCACGGGTAAACGGATACTCATTCTCGAACGAGGCGGCTATGTGCCTCGTGAGAAGGACAATTGGAACTCCAAAATCGTCAACTTGGAAGCCAAGTACAACACCAAAGAAGTGTGGCATGATAAGGATGGCAAGCCACTTCATCCTCACACCAACTACAACGTGGGAGGTAACACCAAGTTCTATGGTGCTGCGCTCTTCCGGTTACGTAAGGAAGACTTCGGCGAGCTTCGTCATCACGGTGGTATCTCACCAGCTTGGCCGATCAGTTACGATGAGTTGGAGCCATACTACACTCAGGCTGAAAAGATGTATCACGTGCATGGGGAACGTGGTGAAGACCCGACAGAACCGCGAAGCAGTGCTCCCTATCCATACCCTGCCGTCAGCCACGAACCACGCTTACAGCATTTAGCGGATGATTTCGTCCGTCAGGGCCTGCGTCCGTTCCACACGCCGCTGGGGATTCAGCTAAACGAGAAGAAGCCCGAGTCTAGCCCCTGCATTCGCTGCAATACCTGCGACGGCTTCCCTTGCATGGTAAATGCCAAGGCTGATGCTCACACCTGTGGCATTGAACCGGCTCTGCAACATCAAAACGTCACTCTGTTAACCCATGCCATGGTGGAACGTCTGGAAACAGGGCCGAGTGGCAGGGAAGTTCGGAAAGTCATCATCAAACGAAACGGCCAGATCGGAGAATACTCAGCCAACATCGTAGTGCTTTCCTGCGGAGCCATTAACTCGGCTGCTCTGTTATTGCGTTCCGCATCATCGCAACACCCTCAAGGTTTAGCCAACAGTTCGGGAGTAGTTGGCAGACACTACATGGGGCATGTTAACTCGGTGCTCATGGCCCTATCGAAATGCCCTAACCCCACCATCTTTCAAAAGACCCTCTCGTTAAATGATTTCTACTTGGGATCCAGCGACTGGCCCTATCCCATGGGACATATCTCCTTCGTCGGTAAGCTCGATGCTGATACTCTCCGCGCCGGCGCTCCCGCCATTGCTCCCGGCTGGACACTGGAATTGATGGCCCGCCATTCACTTGACTTCTGGCTGACCTCGGAGGACTTGCCTGATCCTAACAACCGCGTCACTCTCGATGACAAGGGGGGCATCATACTCAGCTATCAACCCAACAACGAAGAAGCTCATCGTCGCCTGCTTGCAAAGCTCAAGGAACTCATGCAACAGCAAAGTAAGTGCAAGGAACATGGCCACGAATGTCATCAGGGGCTGTTCGCCCGCAATCTCTTCCTGGGACAGAAGATTCCCCTGGCAGGAGTTGCGCACCAAGTAGGTACCGTGCGTTTTGGCAACGATCCACGCACCAGCGCCCTCAACACCCATTGCCGGGCACATGAGGTGGAGAATCTCTATGTCGTGGATGGCAGCTTTTTTGTCTCCAGCGGCGCAGTCAACCCGGCCCTGACCATCATGGCTAATGCGCTGCGAGTAGGTGAGCGGGTCAGCAAAATGCTCTAACGAGCCGTACAAACAAAGTAACTATTCAAGAGTTCCGGCATCAAAAGCGTGTGTTCACATCACAACCCTAACTTATAAGTGTGAAATGCCAGCTCTATCCTTAGTCTCTTCTCCGTCACTGTTCCTGAGACATCGCGATCTGACTCTTCGGTTGGCTGAAGATGAAGAGGATCGCCGGGCCTGTTATCAACTGAGGTTTCAGGTATTCAATGTCGAACTGGGTGAAGGTTTGGAAGAAGCGCTTTCCACCGGGGAAGACTATGATGCATTCGATCCGGTATGTGATCATTTGCTCGTACAGCATGAACCTAGTGGCTTGGTGGTAGGCACCTATCGCCTGCAAAGTGGCTCAACTGCTGCAATTCATCATGGGTATTGCAGCGAACAAGAGTTCGACCTCAGCCCTTTTGAACCCCTTCGTGATCAAACCGTTGAGTTGGGTCGTGCCTGTATGCATCCTGAGTTTCGGACTTACGATACCCTCAATCTTCTTTGGCATGGCATCTCCCGCTATGTGCATGATCGCGGTGGTCGATACCTGATTGGTTGTTCCTCCTTGCATACGCAAGATGTTGCCGAAGGGTGGGCCATGCTGGAACGCTTGAAGGAGCATCTGGCTCCTATCATGCTGCAAACCCGCCCTACTCTTGAGTACCAGATGCAATCATCCGTTTGCCCGTGGAAGGGTGAACTGCCCGAACCACCGAAACTGCTGCGCATGTACATGATGCTCGGAGCCAATATCTGTGGCGAGCCTGCCATCGATCGCCAGTTCAAGACGATCGATTTCCTGACTCTGTTAGATATTGACCGGCTGGCACCAAGTTTCCGGTCACGGTACCTGAAGAAGTCCTAGTTCACAAACTTTATTTGGCCTGGAGATCGACCATGAATCTGCTTGTCACTGCGGGTAACACACAAACCTTGATCGATAAAGTACGCTGTATCACCAATATCTTTTCGGGACGCACTGGCTCTCAAATCGCTTCACACGCCTATGATCGTGGGCACAATGTCACACTACTGACCTCCCATCCCAACGTTCTGAATGAACTGCCGTCGCAACGACCGCGAGTGAAGCCCGGATTTACCGTGAAGGCCTACTAGACCTTCGACGACCTGGAACAGCTCATGGCCTCCACGTTTCTTTCAGGTCAGTTCGACGCCATTATCCATGCTGCAGCGGTCAATGATTACCATGTTGTTGGGACATACGCCAGGCAAAGCGATGATGGATCGTTTATTGATGTTTCTACCGGGAAGGTAAAAAGCTCTCATCAAGACCTATGGATTCGACTCCAACCTGCTCCCAAACTTGTAGACAAAATCCGCACTGATTGGCGCTTTGCCGGAACGCTTGTAAAGTTCAAGCTAGAAGTTGGCGTGACTGATACTGAATTGCTCGACATCGCCGAACGTTCACGGCAACACTCAGATGCTGATTTCATGGTTGCTAACACTTTAGAAGGAATGCATGAGTGGGCCTATCTGGGATCTGCTGAAGAGGGATATGAACGTTTTCCCAGAACCGAGTTAGCCGAGCGATTGGTTTGGCTCCTTGAGGAATCTATTGGCCGGACTCCACAATTAAGCACGGCGCTGAATCAGCACATACTTCAGGTGATACCTAAAGCCAAACAAGAACTTTCCACAGAGATTTTACTTTCTGCCGTCTGATCGAGCAAAGTGTTGTTCGACATAACCGTTAGGAAGACACGGCTCGTGACCCCCATAATAACTTTGAAAAGATTGCGAAACGCGGTAAGTCTACGGTAAGTCACTTTTTCGCCTACGTTTCCATACTCATCTCACTTCCCGGGAAAGTTCCCGGATTCGTAGTCCGTAGAGACGAACTCGAACATCGGATGCCAAATCGTAACTATCTGATACCTAACAACTTAAACCAATTGGGCGTTACAGGACTCGAACCTGTGACCCCCAGCGTGTCGATTTGCCCTGAAAGCCGACGAAAACATGGTTAAAACCCATGATTTCCAGGCTGTTATTGATTGTATGATCCCAAATCATTGAGTTGCAAAAAGGTGCAAAAACAAGCGAGAAAATGCAAGCACGTTTATTGATGCCGGGAACTTTGCGGGAACTTTTTGTGGACGAATGATCAGTCATGTAGGCTCGCTTCTGGGTTGAGGAGTAATACGGATGTAAGAGCAGTACCGGACTGTTACCACAACCTGAGGTGTCCACAGCATCCAACTAGCAAGACTACATCTTCCCACCATCCACTGGCATCGTATCACCATGCGTTCTCTTCATCACCTGACCAGCCACGTCCTATACCCCTTCTCCAGATTGCGCAGCAATTCGGGAATCCGGGCACAATGTGACCGGATTCGTTACAGCGTTAATTTGGCAAAGACTGCGACTACAATTCGGACGGGGACTCTTCACCTCGCATCATGCATCCATACCTCAATATGCGCTTTGACGTCAAGCACCCAAGGTAAGAACCGGATGCGGTAAATCCGCACGTCCGGATCTGTGCGGGGGCTGGCCGTAAGGCCAGTCCCTACCGCGACCGGCTTTTGAAGCATTACCATCGTCGGGCGGTGTAAGTCGGTGACTTGGTCAGCTTGTGACAACTGTTGATGACAAATTTCATCGTCATGGAATTCCGTGATTGATCCCAAATGTCTCCTTGTTCAGTTCTGACGTTTGAGCACTATTGTATGGTACGCGCATTACTTCAAACGAGGTCCAACTGCTCGGCAAGCCGAATGAGCGCGCGGATTCGGTCTTGTAAGTCGGGGTGTGACAGGAGCAACCCAAGGATGCGAGGATAATAGGTACCTGCATAGAAGCCGACGCTCAACGCGCAGCTGGCAAGTGCCCTGAAATTAGGTATCAGTTCGACTTCATGTCGGCCAGTTATCACATTGTAAATCTCAGCGTTCACAATCTCGAAAACGAGACTGATAAAACAGGCCTGGATTGCTTTGCGTAGCAGTTGTGCACGGATAGTTGTCAGGGCGTTCTGGTTTAACGCACTCGTTTCGGTTAGAGCCACCGTCCCAGTCGGGTCAGTGAATGACATCGGCGCATTCGAAACATACCGGAACAAGTTATGGTCGCCGGCACTATAGCCGATGGGGTCCACACTGGTGAAGCGCCCGGCGGTTGGGTCGTAGTATCGAGCGCGGTAGTAGTAATCCCACGTATCCGCATCCCACTCGCGACCCGTAAAAGTATAGCGGTCGCCCATGGTCGTGTTGGTCTGCCCGAATATCTGCCCGAAAGCCAAGTAGTCGATGTGATTAATAGCTGATCCTGTTGATCCTGCCAGATCTCGAACAGTACCGAGATGGTCTGTCAGATACCATGCTGTTCCTTTGCCCGGTTGCCAACGAGCAATGTTCACAATATATCCACTTCCAAAAAGATAACGCGCCGAAACTACGCCATTCCCTCCAACATCCACCCAAGCATCATCGCGATTGTAAATAGTGTAAAGAGACTGGATGTTTGTTTTCTGAAGAATGCGACGCCCTGTCGGATCATATGCATATTCTGAGACGTAAAGTAAGAGGCCACTTGTGTTTCGTTCCTCGACTTTCGTCAGCCGATTACGATAATCCCATGTATAAGTTGTAACTTTTCCAGAAGCGATCTCAGTCTTTGTCTTCAGGTTTCCTTCCTTGTCATAAGAATAGCTGAACAGTCCATCACTCTTGAGTTGGTTGCCTTTGCCTGTCTGGTAGGTCTGGTTGCCGTTGGGACCGGTGCTTGCCTGGCGGTTGCCGTTGGCATCGTACTGGAAGGATTCGCTCAGCGAGCCGTTGATCTTGACGGAGGTCAGCTGGCCGGTGGGGTCATAGCCGTAGACATAAGTCTTACCGTGATGCGATTCCTGCGTCAGCTTGCCGGCGTTATCGTACAAGTAGGAATACCCAGCCAGCGTGTTTCCTGAACCATCTTTGTGAGTGATTGTCTGGACCAGGCCATTTTCCTGGTAAGTGTACTTGGATGATCCAACTTTCGCCGACAGCCCGGCGTCGGCATAGCGAGTCACCGTATCCAGTTGGTTGTTCTTGTAATAGGCGTACTTCACGGAGGCGGCATCAATGCCTCCCCCACTCCAGATTTGCGTCTCCAGCCGATTGCGGTTGTCGTAACCCTGAGCAACGGAGACGCCGGTGTTATCCGATGTTCCGGCAAGGTTGCCGTTTTTATCGTAGCTGTAAGCAAGAGTGACCGGTGCGATGCCGCTTCCTGGATAATTCGTGGTTGCAGTGATCATCCGGTTCAGGTTGTCGTAGGTGTAGGACAGCACAGCATCGGGATCGGCGGTCTGCAACAGGTTCCCGGCAGCATCGTAAACAGACGTGATGGTGCGAATGACTGCGCCGGTTGCATCCAGCCACTTCTCGGCTGTCTGCCGTTTCATTCCATCGTATTCGAAAACGCGCACCCGGTTGTCGGGATCAGTGATTTTCGTCTGGTTGCCGACGGCATCATACTCGTAGCGAGTGACGTTGCCGTTGGGATCGGTCATGGACTTCTGGCGATTGGCAGCGTCGTATTGATAGCTTGTGGTATTGCCTACCGGATCGGTCACCGAGGCCAGGTTGCCGTTGGCATCATAGCCAAAGGATGTGACACCTCCGTTGGCGTCGATGATCTTTGTCCGGCGATTGTCGGCGTCGTATTCGTAGCGAGTGACGTTGCCGAGAGGGTCGATGACTTTCGTTTGATTGGCACCAGTGTACTCGTACCGAGTGATATTTCCCATTCCGTCGTTTTGGGAAATCAGTCGACCCTGATTGTCGTAATCGCTGCTGGTGAAATGCAATTCTTCATCAGTCGTCTTGGTAATCTGGCTGTACTGGTTAGTCTTGGATTTGCGGAAGCTGCCATCCGGATTGATGACCGTAAGTGGTCGACCGCAGGCACAGTAATCGGTGAATAGCGTGACGTTGTTTTTGAAATCTGCATAGGATGATACATGCCCCTGGTCGTCGTAGGTAAAGTTGGAGGCATCGCCATTGGGCGTTACCACACGTGTAAGATTGACACCTGTGGAATCGTAACCGTAGGCAGTCACGCGGCCCAGGGTATCCTTCACCTGCGCGAGTTTATTCGATCCGTTGTATTGATATACCGTTGTGCCATCGGGTGTTGTTTCGGATAGCAGGCTTCCCGATGCGTCAAAGGCACGGGTGGTAACGTATCCCTTCCCGTCGATGCTCGTGGTTTCCTTATCGGGATTGTTGGGGTCTTCGTATTTGGTCGCCGTGACAATGTCGCCAAACTCGGTGGGCTGCACCGTCTTGGTTACGTTGCCGCGGTCGTCGTAGGTGATGAAAGTCGAGTTGCCACGAGCGTCAGTCAGCGTCTCGACAAAGTTCTCCAGATTAAAACTCTGCTTGGGCGTATTGCTCATGGCATCGGTGATGCCAATGAGCCGTCCCGCTGCATCGTAATTGGCTTCGACTGCTTTGTTGCCATTAGGGTCGATGTACTCTGAAAGATAATGCTTCGGAGTAGCCAGATAACTGATACTGCTCGTCAGAGTCTTTTCAACCGGCGTAGCGTCGGTGACCTGTTTTACTTCAATCAAGTCGCCGTTGGCATCATAACGGTAGCGCACGCCAACAGCTCCGTCCGGCAGAGTAACGGAGGTGATGCGGCCCTGGGCGTCGCGATTGAGCTTGATGACTCGGCCACCACTGTGGGTGATGGCATCTGGCGTGTAAGTTACCGTGTTGCCGTTTTTGTCCGTAATCTTCTGCAAGCCTTTGAACTGGTCATAGTCGTACATCATCCCATCAGGCGTGGTCAGGCGGTAATGCGTCGGGTTGATGCCATCGCCCAGAGCGCCGATAGCGCCGCCGTGGCCGACGTATTGATCATCAGGTAACGAAAGCTGGTAGTAGTTGCCTGGATCGGGAGTGAAATATGGTGCAAAGACAGCCCCGAAACCAGGGAAGCCACTGATGAAGGTTTCCTTGTACGTAAAGCCCACTCGCGAGCCGTCCGGCGTGCTGATGTAGACCTTGGTCTTATCCGCCACGAATGGATAATCTTTGCCTACTGTCTCGCGAATATTGGCGTCCTGAATCCCCAGTGACCAGCCGTAACCAAAGTCACCGGAGACCTTGGCAGTCTTGGTATCGTAGACACGGGTGATGGTGATTGGAATGCCATTGAGAGGCAGCGACAGGTCGGTAAACTCCAGGTGGAAGTCACCCAGCTTGGCATTGCCAATGACATTGACCCGCACCGGCTGTACCCAGCCTGATCCACTGGCATCGTACGCCACCAGAGCCAGCACATAACCATCATTCTGGAGCAAAGTTGGATCGAATGTGCCGAGCAGACCATCCGTCGGCGTCGAAGTGCCACGTTTGAGTTCGGTCCAGACAGGACTATTGGGATCGACGTTGTAGATATCCACCTGTTCAGCGGGAGCCATCAGCAGTTGCCAGTATGCCAGTGGCTGACCGTTCGATTTCACGGTGCCGTACACATCTGTCAGATAGCTCAGGTCGGGTGGCGTTCCGCTGTCGTCGTTGGTGACCAGGAACTCCTGGTACTGGCCCGGTGCAGTGAGCATCTCGAGCCTGGTGAAACTCGTGCTCACGTCGCTCTGTGCCGATGGATCATATGCGGACAGGTCAGCCGTTGCTGTAGCGGTATTACTGCTGGTATCGGTAGCTGTGGTGGTGAAGGTATAGCGGCCCAGGGTGGTCGGTGTGAACACGGCGTAACCCGCGGCGCTTAATGGCACATCGCTGGTAACACCGCTTTGAGTCACGGAAAGGGTCAGTTGGGAAATGCCAATGTTGTCTGTCGCCAGGACGTGAATCTGCACCGGTGTGCCAATGCCTGCCGTAGTGCGACTGAGTGACAGTGTCACGTGTGGCGCTTCATCATCGGTAACGAGTGTCAACGTGAACACTGTTGTCGCCGTCAGCCCGCCCGTATCTTGCACTTGCACCAGAACTGATTCAGTTCTTGGCTGTCCAATTGGCGTCCAGGCAATGCGTCCCTGGGCATCGATAGTCATGCCCGTTGGAGCTTGCAGCAATGAATACGTCAGCGGATCGCCTTCGGGGTCAGAGGCGCGAGCCGTCACACGGAACACTCCGCCCAGCGCGGCAGTTGCATTGGCAATCGGTTCGAGCGTCGGCGCCTGGTTGGCTCGTGCCGTGATGACATAGCTTTGAACAGCCAGGCCGCCATGAGTGTCCTTCACTTCGACAGTCACTGTTGCTTGGGCTGGAGCGCCAGGCGTCCAATCGATGCGACCCGACACGGCATCGATGGTCATGCCGGTGGGAGTATCAGTCAGCGCATAGCTGAGCGCATCACCATCGGGGTCATGGGCTGAGACGGTGTAGACGTAGGCCCTGCCTACCGTGGTGCCCAGTGGAGGCCTGCTGGTGATGACCGGGGGACGATTGGGGGTCTCGGTGCTTACGATCAGCGTGAATGTCTGGGTGGCAGTGTTCCCGGCCTGGTCGGTCACGCGAATGGCAACTTCGTGCGGCCCGGCATCGGCAGTCGTCGGTGTCCAGCGGATGATGCTTGTGCCCGGCACAAAGGCCATCCCTGTCGGTGCCGAAGTCAATTCAAAGGTCAGTGGATCGTTTTCAGGATCGACTGCACGAACGGCGTAGAGGTAAGGATTATTGGCATAGGCGATGGTCGGCGGACGGGACGTGATCATAGGCGGAGCATTGGAGCACGACACGTTGATCGTAAAAGTTTGCTCACCAGACGCTAATGCCGAATCAGCCGCCCGAATGGTCACGGTCACGGGGCCAGTCTGGTCGTCGGCGGGAATCCAGCGCAGCAGCCCTCGCTGTGAATCGATTGACATACCCTGTGGCCCGGACACCAATGTCCAGAACATGGGTCCGCCTTCAGCGTCGCGGATAACCGGGTCGTAGGCATAATGCTCGCCAACATGCCCAGCCTGGTCAGGGTTAGAAATAATCACCGGGGCAGTATTGGCGTCGTCGCCAGTGATGTTCACATTGAAGGAAGCGTCAGACTTTCCACCCCTGCCATCCGTCGCTCGGACTTGGAATGTTACAGAGCCAATAGCGGCAGGCTTCCAGGTCAGGACGCCACTCACAGGATCAAGAGCTGTTCCCGAGGGGCCATCGAGCAGTTCATAACGCACCGGGTCGCCATCGACGTCCGAGCCAATCAACCTGGCAATGTAATTTCTACCCAGCCATGCCGATGATGCTGCTTCCACACTCAGTTGCGGGTCACGATTGGTGGCTGCAGCCTGCACGTTCAACGTAAACAATTGATCCGTCACCATTGTTCCATCACTTACCCGGATAGTGATGTCCGACGAGGAGGCGGTCGTTGGCGTCCAAGTGAAGACGCCGTCGCTACTGATGCTCATGCCGGGGAGCGGATTGACCAGGGAGAAAGCAAGATCAGCCTGCTCGGCGTCCTGGGCCAGAGCCCGGTATTCAAATGGCCGGTTTACCACAGCCGGGCCAGCGGGCGGCAGGGTCGTAAAGACCGGGGCAGTATTGGGAGCGGTGACCGTCACGGTGAACGGGACGATAGTCATATGGCCAAAGCTGTCAGTCGCTTTGATGACTGCCTGGTTCTCACCCACTTGATCACGTTTCGGATACCAGGCGACGACACCCGTGGAAGGCTGAACCATAAGGCCATCGGGCCCGGCGATCACTTCGTAAGTGATAGGATCGCCATTGGGATCGAGAACGGGCAATGTGAGCTTGAACGGCGAGCGAGCCGTTGCAGCGAGTTCTGTGCTTGTAAACGGACGGGTTTGTTTGGGCGCATAGTTCACAGGATCAAGATCAATGCCTGGGCGATAGGCGTTATTGGTTTCATCGAATTCGGGGACCGTTCCCAAACCCGTGCCATCGTCATCGACTTTTACCCAAAGATCATTGATTGAGCCGGGGGGAACGGTGAAGGAGACATCTTCGCTCTCGCCTTGCTTGAGACGCTGTGTAGTTTGAACCGTGCCAAGAAGCTGTCCACCCCTTGATGGATTGCCGTCATAAAAAGCGACGGAGACGCCGGGAAGAACAGGGGAGCCATCATTGAGAACAGTGGCGGTGAACCTGACATCGCCGCTTGAGGCAGCTGATTGCGAAACATCTGTCACGAGCAAGTCTGGAGCGGAACGAGGATCGAACCCAGTGGTAAGGACGTTCAGTCGGTAAGTGTTGTAAGCCTGCCAACTATTCTTTTCGAATGCTGGTATGGTGCCGTCGTCGTTGACGTTGGTGATATGGTAGCTGTGTTGGTTCCAGATTTGACGGGCATTCACCCAAGTATTGTTTCGGTCGCCAATGACGTAGATTCCCGTCTCAGCCCCACCGATGAGTTGATTCGCAACTGCGACAATTTCTGCATTTCCGTCACCATCTACGTCCGTGATTACTGGATATTCGTAGGTCGTTCCGGAACCCTTTGGTAGTTGATATAGAACCGTACCGTCTGTCCCACGGTAGATGCGGAGGAATAATTCATCTCCATAGACAACTTCTGCTTGTCCATCGCCATCAAAATCGAAAACTGACGATCCAGTGACATTGGAACTGAAGTCTTGCGTCAGCATTGACCATTTGATGCTCCCGTTTGTCTCGAAGACTGTGTAAGCGCCTGCCCCTGCAACACCAATTTCGGGTTGCCCATCATTGTCGAAATCGGCAATGGTAGGAGCTCCTCCATTTCCTCCTCCAGGAATTGCAACTGGCCCCCATTTGATTGTGCCATCATGGTTCAATAAGTACACATACCCCGAACTTACAACGACAACCTCTGGGAAGGAGTCGGAGTCGAAGTTCCCGATGGCCGGGAAACCATCGCCGATAGGTTTCGTCCAGTACACTGCACCGTCGGCATGATATGCTGTGTTGCCTGCTACAATTTCGGGCGACCCATCCATGTCAAGATCTGCCACGATCGAGAGTGGACCAAACGCATTGTTTCCCTGCCCAATGTTGCCACTCCATCGAATAGTCCCATTTGCATTCAGAACAGTCGCCCCAATGATAATTTCAGGAGTGCCGTCGTGATCCAGATCGGCCAGAGAAGCACTGCCCCAGTCAACACCACCAGGGTTGGTGTTTGATATCCATTTGAAAGATCCGTCCGCATCGAATGCGATGAGCCGGTTAGATTCATGCTCTGCGATAATCTCTGGTTGGCCATCGCCATCAATATCCCCAACCGCTATGCCCGCACGGCCCGAGACAAGGTATCTTGAATCATTGACTGTCCAAAGTTCGCTGCCATCTCGCCCATCGATAGCCCGTAATAGCCCAGCTGAATTGTAGTTGCTCCCAGTGTAGGTGCTGAAAACAATGTCAGGTGTGCCGTCATCATTCAAATCAATGACAGCAGGTGTCATCATCACCTGGTTTGAGTCAGGACGAACCGTAAACGAGCCCTTGTGCCATTCCACGACGGGGTCGAACTCTCGTTCGCCGGTGTCGCCGATCACGTTCACATTGAAGTGCTGCTCGTCGCTTCCGCCTTTGCCGTCATCGACATGCACTATGATGGGGAAAGACTGGCCTGCTAAACCTTGTGTTCTTAACCAAATGATTTTGCCAGTTGACGGATTAATCTGCATACCATTCGGAGCCTGGGTAAGTGAGTAGGTTGCAGCGCCTCCGTCAGGGTCTAGCGACTGAACTTGATATTCATAGTACTGCGGATTATTTGTCTCTAGTTGTATTCCTGTCTGCATCGATAATGTTGAGCCAACTGTATGCCTCTCTGCAAAAAACATGTCAAATGAATAGCTTTGGCCAGCATTAAGGCCAAGCGAGTCCAGATTTACAACAGCGCCTTGAGTGCCATGGATTCCACCCAAGTCTACAACGAGGTTTTTGTTTATGTACACCCAAACATCATCATCGCCAGCAAAATTAAACGACTCGCCACCGTGATAGACAAATTGTGTGTGTAGTTCGAGCGTGAAATGGTAGTTATGCCCATATGCGTAATCGCCAAACAGTTGTCCATCGATAGGGAAAAAGTCATTGCTGGTGAATTGCAGGATGCCTGATCCTGGAGAGGTTTCAGTGAGAAATAGTGGGTAATCCGTACGAAGATTGACACCTGGAACATCATGATACCACTGATAAAAAGTTTCTGCGCTATGAATGGAACTCGTATTGTCCGGATCTGCCAATGTCGGTGTATTATCAGCACCAAGTACTGTATCCACCATTCCAGGGCCGCCGCCGCCATACTCAAAGTCAGGGTTGGTAGAAGGCGTAAAATCACGAATAATAGCCGTTAATTCTATTCCTGGAACTGGCAGTGTGTGAGTCACCGGCTCACTCACAATAATCGGCGGTCGGTTGTCTCCGGCATGTACGCACACTTCAAACGTCTGGCTTGCCGTGCCACCGTGATTGTCATCAGTAATGACAGTCACTGTTGAATGGCCTATCTGGGAAGCGGTCGGCGTCCACGAGATCACACCCGTCGCCTGATCGATGGTCATCCCGCTGGGGAAAACGCTGAGCGAATAAACAAGTGTGTCGCCGTCTGGATCGGTTGCGTTCGCATCATACGAGTAAGCTTTGCCGAACTCCGCATCAACCAACGGAATAGAAGCAAAGATCGGTGGGCGATTGGGACGGCTGGATTCAGCTGTGACTATGAAATCTTGCCGTGCCAATCCGCCCCGTCCATCGCTCACCTGCACTGAAACCGGGAAGTTGCCAACCTGGGCAACTGTCGGCGTCCAAGTCAGAATGCACGTGACGGGGTCGATGGTCATCCCTGTGGGCCGACTGAGCAGTGTAAAGGTGAGCGGATCGTTGTCAGGATCGGTTGCATATGTGTCATATCGATATTGATGGCCTACTGTTGCTTCCAGTTCGGGAATCGTAGTGAAGATTGGTGCTCGATTCGGTACGCCGAGGAAGACAAGATCGTAGGTGAACCTGCCCCGATTGGGATTCGAAAAAGCCAGGCTCAGTGTGCCTGTCGATGCGTTGGGTGCAAGTTGCGTAGCTCCACCAGTCACCAGCCCAGTGAAGTCGTAGTAGGGTGTGCCGTCGGGCAACGTTCCTGCTGCATTCAACACCTGCACCGCAGGATCTGATATGTTCTTAACGCCAACATAGAGAGGCACTCCGGCCGGATACTGTCCCAGGTTCCGCACTGCAATGTCGGCATAGAGGGTCTTTGAAGATGTCTGGAAAGAGGTGCGAGCGTACTCTCCCCGGAAATCAGATGTCAGATCAACGAGTTGGGAAGAGTTAAATGTGCTGGAAGGATTGCGTCCGGCTAATACGAGATGGGTTTCAGCTTTGAGGCCGCCAACGTCTTCAGCCTCGATCGTAAACCGGTTTTCTCCAGGCTGAATTTCGACAGCAGCGAAGAAGTTACCAGCGGCATCCAAAGATTGCACTGGACTGCCGTTGATTGTAACCCTGACAATATCCCGCGTTGCGCCGTCAGTGCTGCGAACACTGCTAGCATTTCCTGTGATGAGAAGTTGAGTTCCACTGCGAACATCTGTTTCAGGAGCAGATGCAGTGAGTATGACCTGATACTTACCTGTAATGATGTCGTTTGAGACAAAGATGCCATCTTCAGGCTGGCTGCTGAAAGAACCGACAACGGAAACTTCAAAGGCAGAGCCGTTCCAATGGATGCGATTGACAGTGTGAGAGATTTCCGAAGTAACGATCACATCACCTTGCCAACCTTCGAACTCACTTGCATCAGCCTTCACGATATTGGACGGATAATTGGCACCATACATGCCTTCCAGCGGAGAACCGCTGGCGCCGAGATTCAGAGGTACGAAGGAAAGTTCTTCCGGCCCGCCACCAACAAATGTCAGGATGGAGACTACGCCTGTTGAACTAATGGCACGGATGATTCCCGACCCTTCCGAAGCAGTGATCAACTGGCCATCGAAGGTCGCGAAATGGGCTCCCATTGGAGCGACGTCTAATCCCTCTGTGTCCTCTCCCAAAGAGGCCAACAAAGATGCGGTACCGTCACTAGTGACACGATATACTTGACCACCCGACGTCGTAACCAGCATGTCATAATTAAAGGTGCCAACAGAATCGAAGAGGATCCCTCGAACCGAGGCCGTCAATCCGCTGACAATCATGTCGCCTTGGGTTCCCGCGTGATCAATATGTAAAATGCCATTACCCGCAGCGACGTAAATGTCACGATCAGGAAATCCACCAAGGCCTAGCGAACTCGCCACATAATGTTCTGAACCTGGGGCAGGAACTCTAACAAAAGGTGCGAACGGTCGAATGTTGCTGCCATCCAAATCGGTTGAGTAAAGAGAGCCGAACTCGCCACCAACCAGTGATCCGACGAACTTGTCCCCGGCAAAAGCAAAGCCAATCGTCGGGCCAATGGGAGCGGTAAATGCATTGAAATGAATTGTGCCGTTCGGAGGCGGGTCAGCAATGCCCTCCGGCGATACATTCCCTGGCCCCAGAAGGAAGGTACCCGCTGCACCCAGTTGTCCGCTGCGAGTGTTCGCCCCGGAGGGATATTGGAAGACTTCTTTCCTGGCCCGGTCCACAACCCACAGGTCGCTCCCGCCAGCGGGATTCCTCGTGATGCCGCTTGGTGCGCTATTGTCGCTGTCGAGTTTCCATCGACCGAGTAGTGTTCCCGAAACATCGTAAACGAACACCTCGACCAGCGTATCATCTGTCACCCAAATCGTCGAACCATCCGTCACGAGATCGCTTGGCGAAGCATTGGCTGGGTCGAGTGCAAACCAATCATTTGCTGCAATGTCCGTCGTTTGTCCCATCCCGCCTTCATAACGGCGCACAGTTTTTGTGCCCTTATCCACCAGCCAGAGATCGCCGTTATTAACAGTCACGCCCTGCGGATTGGTTACGTCTGTCGCGATCCAACTTCCCTGACTAATCCCCGCTGAACTGTAGATGTTCACACGTCGAGTCGCTGCATCGACCAGCCAAACCTTGTCCCCAGACGGATTGCTTGCCGCTCCGCTCAGAGCACTTCCAACGGCGGCAAACTTGCCTGCTCCCAGTCCTTCCTCTCCGTAACGGAACGCACTCTGAGCAGCAGCATCGGCTACAAAGAACTTGATCGGCGCTTCTGCCGCGATTTGCGTAGGCAGGAAGGTACTCTTGAGCGTGACGGTCGAGTTAGCATCGTCGTCATTATTGATGAGCCGGAAGACCAGTGTTGCCTTTGTTCCCACCGGCACCGTGGAGAGATCGAGTGTCACCGTCTTGCCAAGGACTCTCACTCCCGGTGCTTGCTGTGGTGTCGTGCCATCGGTCAAATTGAAGAAGGAATCCCTGGATGAAGTAAAGGTTGGCGTGAGTGGATTGCCATCGCCATCGAGAAGTGCAACTTCAAAGGCATCGTTGACAAATCCGAGATCGGCGCCATCGAATGTCGGGCCATTGTAAGTGAACTCCAGCGGTGCGGCATTTTCTGGAACGATGAATGAGCGGCTCAGCGAAGTGACGAATGAATCGCCCTCGGTCATAACAACCTGATTATTCGTGACGGAGGCGGCGCCACGCTTGCCACCCGTACCGCCTCGCTCGGCGACAGTCCATCCCGCCAGATCATTTGGGAATGTAGTGCCGTTGGTCACTGTTAGAGTAAAAGTGTCGGAGGCGATCAGGCCGCCAGCATCACTCACCGTGATGGTGATATCTGCAGTTCCCGATTTCCCTGACAACGGAGTCAGCGTGAACGTACGGTTGTTTCCGCTTCCTCCGAGATGAATGTTACCGCTTGGAAGTAGTGTCAGATTCGAACTGGTAGCGGAAACGACCAGTTGATTCGCCGGTGTCTCGTCATCGTCGACGACAAATGGCACCGGGCCGAGCGTTGCTCCTACCGGAATCGTCTGGTTGACGATGTCGGAGATGCGTGGGGGCGTGTTGCTCGCTGTGCCTGTTGTAGGCGTGCCGAAAGTGAACTTGGCAACGAGATCGTTGAAGTCTTTGTCGCCGCCACCATACAAATCCTCGAAACCAAATGAATTTGCAGCAGTCGTAGACCAGCGAAGATGATTGAACTTATCGGGGTTGGCGCTGGTGAAGGAGAAGAAAACGTTTGGCTTACCTTTGACCTTGGCATTGGTAGGATTCGTCGCCAGAAAGTTAGCGGTGGTCGAGTTCTGGATGAGATACAGGCCGAAGTACTTCTCCGAGGGAAGATTAACCGTGACAGTTGCACCCTTCTTGGCTCCACGTGCAAAGACCACTTGGCTGGACACTGCAGTGAGTGCCGCCTGAGCGTAACCTGGCTGTCCTGGAGCGATTCCGTTGACGGCTCCCTGAGCGTTATCGACAAGATAGATTCCCAACTCGTTCTTCAGGTCGGCGTCGGTCCCCGTCAGAGTGAATGTCGTCGGAGTTACTTGGCCTGTGGTCCCAGGCGTAAACGTATTGGGACGCTGTGCCTTGATCGAATACATCATGTCGTTGTAATCGCGATCTGCCAGGGAAGTACGGTCTTCCCAGCGGTATCGGACTTCGCTAGCAACTGTCGTAGTTTTAACATGATCAACGCTATCGGGATTAGCACCATCAAACGAGAAGAACAGGAGGGGCTTGGTCGAAAGCGTATTTGTCGGATTCTTGCTTAGCCAGGTCTTGGACGTAGCGTTCTGTACCAGCGAAAACCCCAGCCGTGTGCCGCCCGGATAAGTAAACGTCGTTGATGCCGTGGATGAACTGGTGGTGCTGAAGACAATCTTGGAGTTGCGATTTACTGCTGAGGCGTAACCCGTGTCTGTCGGAAGAAGCCCTTCGACTCGGCCCGCGTCGTCTGAAACGATGTAAACGTCGAGTTCGTTGCTATAGGGAGTGTTTCCGGGGGTTCGCTTGAAAGTGACACTCACCTGCTCCAGCTGCGAACCTGGAACCACATACCAGTCCGAGTTGAGGAGGATACGCGGTTCGAGCTCTTCCAGGCGAAGAGATCGCTTCCGATGTTTTGGACCGAATTGCTTTTCTGTCCGTTGCACATAGGAAGCCCATTTTTCTATCCATCTGGCAGCTTTGAGAAAAGACACGAGTGCTCCAAGTTGCGAAGTTGCAATGTCAGTGGAATCTCCCATAAGAACAGCGTAATTTACATTCGCTGACCTTGGTGGATTCTTGAAGAAACTCTATAGGACCTATTAACATGTGTGTGTGTGGCGAGTCTGCATGTTACACACAAAGAATCAATAGAAGCAAAAGAAATATCCGCTTTGGACCTATTACTGGTTCAATCTTTGTTTGGAAGTATTGACCTTCCCCCCGTAGTAGTACCAGGGACTATGTTAGTACCTCTGGCGTAAAGGATGATGGAAGGGGCCTGCGGAGCGTAGCGCAGCAGGCCTCTTCCCCGGTAGCACAGCCAGCCACCCAGACTCGGAAATCCTCCTCTTTAGGGTGTTCCTGCAACAATTTGGGCAGGACATCCTCCGAGAGCTTTTGAAAGGCATGCTCATCGCGGAAGAAGCGTGTGACACCGATCAGCAGGTCTTTGTAAAGAGCATTGAGTTCATCGATGTCCTCGCCGAGTTGCTTTACATAGTCGTCGAGGCTCAGTGCGTTATTCAGATGGATGCGGCGTTCAATGCGGCGATTGACTGTGCTCAATTTGTAATTGGAGAAATCAATACCGTAGGCATCCCGCAACAGATGAAAGATGGCATTGAGCCCTTCTTCAATCACCGGCTCTTCTATTAACTGCTGGTGACCATCGACGCTGAGCGGATGCTTGCCATACTTCAGCAACGCAGCGGGCATGTCTTCCGGTGCTAATACGAGATCGACTGCACCCGTTTGTTTGGCGCTATTCGGCATCCCATCGAACTTGGCTGTTTCTGGATTCTGCACCAGTACCAGGCCGCCTGCTTCGTGGATATCACGAATACCCCGTGAGCCATCGCTGCCAGTACCCGAAAGCACTATGCCTATGGAACGATCCATGGCTTCGTGGGCCAGCGAGCGGAAGAAGTGATCAATCGGCAACGAGATGACCTGCGTTGGGTCCTTATCGGTGAGCAACAACTTGCCGTTTGAGATGATCATGTCCTTCCGGGGTGGGATCAGGTAGATCGCATCAGCGTGGACGGTCATGCTGTCTTCAACCCGGAAAATGGGGATTTTGGTCTTCCTGGCCAGCAATTCATCCATGACACTTTTGAAATCGGGCGACAGATGCTGCACGACGACAAAGGCCATGCCGGTTTGAGTGGGCATGTTCTCAAACAGCCGTTCAAGAGCTTCCAGACCGCCAGCCGAGGCACCGATGCCAACAATATGCGTTGGCGGAGCAAGCTTACTGGCTTGTTCAACCGCTTCTATCTTCAAATGTTCAGTGGCATGGTTGTTATTGAGCTCGTCAATCATGTGAAGCTCCAACCTCGTTAACTTTGGTGAGCATCAGAGAAGCATTCGATGCTTCTGAATGTAGCGATGCATAGCTACAGCCATGCCAAATAGAATGTAATCAAGTTGCATGTAGAGACAGATCCGGTACGGGTTTACGGGACGGGTTTTTCACAATACATCCAATCAGGTCAAATCTTTGCCATTGATTCCCAACGTCGTTTCTAAAGAGAACTTCTTCTTCCCCATGACGTTGCAGGAAGAAGAAGTTCCAGTGTTACTTCGGGATCAGGTCGGAAATCACTTGGATTTCAACAGGACATATCCCACGCCATGGTGCGGATACTGCACTTGAAGCAGGATGCCACGCTGTAATGAGGCCTTCTCCAAAGCACTCCGAGCCTGATCGGCATTCGCTACTTTGGTATTATCCACTTTGGTCAGTATTACACCCGGTACAATCCCAGCCTGTGCGGCCAGGCTGCTGGAGTCAACATGCGTAATGACTGCTCCATCCTGGATTTCACTTTGGTAGCCATATCGCCGTGTTAGTTTTTCAGTCAGGTTCGAAATCTCGATCCCGATGCTTTCGATGGGTTCTCCAGCACGATCGGACTGATTATCAGTGCTTGCATCCTTATGGAGTACCTCCATGTCAGGCTGGTCCTCCAGAGTCACCGTGATCTCACGTGATGTACCATCACGGACAATCTTCAACGTGACATCCTTATGAGGCGAGAGAGCAGCGATTTGTCTCTGCAATTCTGCCGGCTCCTTGATGGAGTTACCTGCAACGGCAGTAATCACATCACCAGCCTTCATTCCAGCCTTGCTGGCTGGAGAATGATCCATCACTTGCGAGATCACCACGCCGGTTCGATTTTCAGCACCCAGACGCTCGGCCACGGCAGGTTCCAACGCTCGTATCTGCACACCCAGGTAACCGCGTTGAACGGTTCCGTTCTTCAGCAGTTTGCTGATGATGTCCTTGGCAAAGCCACAGGGAATGGCAAAGCCAACACCTTGGGAGCCGCCACTCAAGCTTTTGATGGCAGCATTGACGCCGATCACTTTGCCATCCAGGTTGACCAGTGGTCCGCCACTATTGCCTGGATTAATGGCTGCGTCTGTCTGCAAATAGTCTTCATACAGGCTCAGGTGAGGGTTCCGTCCCTTACCGCTGACAATGCCGGATGTCACGGATCCCGTCAAACCAAAGGGCGAGCCGAATGCCAGAACACGATCCCCTATTTCCACAGTTGAATCATCGGCAAACTCAAGATGCGGCAAGGTGGATGAGGCGGAAATGCGGATCACAGCAATATCAGATTTCGGATCACTCTTGATATCTGTTGATTCAAACGTGCGGCCATCCTGGAGATGCACCATCACTTGCTTGGCCCCCTGAACGACATGATGGTTGGTGATGATCAGCCCCGTGGGATCCATGATGAAGCCAGAGCCGAATCCCTTTCTGACCATTTCCGGCATCTTTCCTGGCATGGCGAAGGAGCCAAAGAGTTTCGAAAGATCCATGGGAAGTTCAAAGGGTTCGGGCCAATTCTTTTGCCACATCATGGCCGGAGTGGCAGGTACCGTCGATTTCGATTCAATGGAGACGATGGCTGGAAGCACCTTCTTCACAACATCTCGATAAGATGTCGGATCTTTCGAAGTCGTGTTCAACTCATTTTGACTGAGAATACTCGGACTGACAAGCATCAAGAGAGAGATGCATAGTACTACGGGCACCAGGAAAGAGACGAAGGTGCGGTTCTGCATAGTGCGCATGGACAACCTCCTATCAAAAGGATGTGGTGAACTGAGACAGAAGTCACGAGAGAAGCACTTTTCAAGTGCTTACGGACCCGTTGGATTACAGCGTTTGGAATTGAACCAAAGGAGTAACCACGATGGTGAGGTGAGTTTTGTTTGAACAGCGATCAGCGCTCCCCACAGGAAACGCTTGATCGCCGTCCAGTACTGCCAGAGATTATTCAGCTTTAAGCGCGATACGACGTGGCTTGGCTTCTTCCCCTTTGGGAAAAGTCATCGAGAGAACTCCATTGCAGAGTTTTGCCTGCACCGTATCGGCGCGCACCCAGTTGGGCAGGCTGATGCGCTGTTCAAACTTGCCATAGCTGCGCGTATCGTAGCCGTTGGTCTTGCGTTCACAATTTCGTTCACCTCGGATGAGAAGATCACCGTGATGAATGGATATTTCAATATCCTTCTCCCTCATGCCGGGAGCATCGACTTCGACATAAAGATGATCCTCATCTTCCCACATGGAAAGCGGGATGGCAGCTGTAATTTGACTTTGGATGGGTGTGAACAAATCGTCGCTGAAAAAGCTATCGAACAGTGTGGAGAGCCGATTCACAGGGCTCGCCAGAGTCGAAACTATTGGCCTTTGGTCGCGAATGACCGGTAACATCGGAAACCTCCTTCCATTGTTCACGGGCAACGTTGAAAGAAATTGATACCTTCTTGGCAGGCAAATCTCGGTTGCCCATGTAGTGTTTGAGTTCGGATGTGCCTGCAGAAATTTGCATTGCATAAGCCGTGCCAAAAGAAATGCGATGTGTTTTATGTGTTTGTCAGACAATACTTTAGGACATCAGCTACTTTACTTTGACATGGAGTGCATCGCCAAATTGGCAGATAGAATTGATCTGTATCCGCATGTATGACTTCCAATATGACTCTAAAACTACCACCACTTGGACTGAGATTAAACTAAAAATCCCATGTGACGCTTAATAAACTTCGCGAAGTTAAATTTGGCAGTAATGATGAAACGTATTTTGGCATTGAGAAACTAAGAAAAGCGTTGCCAGAAGCTAAAGTGCATTAGGAAAGAATATTACATATCCAGTTCAACATTTATACAGAACTGCAACGCTTGGGGCAGGTCTCAAAGGCACGTATCACACAGATCATGAACCTTTTGCTCTTGGCCACAGAGATTCAGGAGGAGATTTTGTTCCTGCCGAAAACGACCAAGGGCCATGACCCGATCAAACTCAGGCACTTGCAGACTGTGGCGCTGGAGAGGGATTGGGGGAGACAGAGGGAGAGGTGGGAAAGTTACTGGGATGCGGTGCTAATCTCAGTCACTTACTGAATAAGCCGATATTTGCTTAGTAATCAGTAGCGACTAGTAGTAGTAAGGGCTATGATTGTATAGTAGCTTTGAGAGTCACACTATGACACACCCAGCATTCGATATGGATTGCCGGTATTGCGGGGCAAGGATGCGTTGTAGTGAAGACAGCAGTGGAAAGAAAGTACGCTGTCCTATGTGCGGAAGCGCCTCGATGGTTGACCTCTCCGATGAAAGTGCTGAGCGTGAACATAAAGATAAGCCGCCGCCCGAAGAATTAGATTTGACGGTGATTTGAGCCAATGCCAAGCCCAATGTATACAGGATAACGTTTAGCTGCAACTCAATGTTAGAATCCTAGCAGATTCCCTCCTCCCTTACTCCCGACAGCCTTGTAAATGTCATCCTGCGTCAGCCGCATCACATCGATGCGGTACGCACCAGGAGACTGAGACATGGCGAACAAGAAGCTCGGAACCGCGGCTGCTGAACTGAGACTGCCGACCAAGAAGGTCAAGGGCGAGAAGAAGCCCAAGTGGCAGGCGAAGAGGGGAAAAAGGGGAAGGAGCCGGTGGCCGAGGTGCCGGAGGTTGTCGAGTCTGTTGTGGACGAGGCCGCTACTCTTCAACCAGAACCCACAGATACGCCCGACGTGGCCACAACTGCCGAGGCCATGGCAGTGGAGCCAACCATAACGGGACACGATACAACGACGCCTGATCCGGAGCCAACAGCTACCGACTCACCAACTGTCGAGGCGCCAAACACAACCGACGAACCATCCCCCAAGAAGCCCCGCAAACTCAAAGTCCAAGCCGACCTAGCTCCCAAGAAGCTGAGCATGATTAAGGCGGCGTTGCAGGTGTTGCAAGATCGCAAGGTGGCGATGACGTGCCCAGAACTCATCGACGTGATGGCCACCGAGGGGTTGTGGGTGTCACCGGGTGGTAAGACGCCGGCGGCGACCCTCTATGCGGCCCTGTCGCGGAGTATCAAAGACGAGGGCAAAGCGTCGGCGTTCCGCAAAACCGAGCGTGGCAAGTTCGAGGCAAAAGTTCTGCCGAAAGAATAACAGCTAATCAATCTAACACAGACGACCCCAGGTTCGGGGTCGTTCTTGTCATCATCGACAACGATGAAGCACAGGCCCGTGCCACACGAGCGATGTTGGCCAGTAGGTACTGAACATCTCCAAAACCAACAAGAAGCTAATACACTGTATTGGTTTACCTTATCCCTTACAGGAGAGCGAACGATGGCAGAAGAAAAGAAAGCAACGATGAAAGCCAATGACTATTGGAAGCAGTTTACTGCGGAAACCGAACCGGCAACTGATAAGAGTGAATTGGCAATAACCCCAGAGGGCTTTTCCTTCCTTGTGTTGCATCTTATTACTGGTGCTGCCGAGAGAATGCCCTATGAAGAGTGGCGTCGATAAGCGGGAATTCGGATGGATTTGGCCATGAAGTGCAGCTCATCAGGGAGTTCCCGGGAAAGTTCCCGGATTCCTGGTTCATGAGCCGCACTTCCGAACATCGGAAGGTACAACGTAACTTTTTTCGGCCTAACAGTTTATATGGAATGGGCGTTACAGGACTCGAACCTGTGACCCCCAGCGTGTCGAGCTGGTGCTCTAGCCAACTGAGCTAAACGCCCTCGGACTGCAATTCTAAGAACTATGGAGCCAGAAGCCAGAAGACAGGAGCCAGAATGTATTGGTTTTCTTCTGGCTGCTGACTTCTGACTCCTGGCTCCTCTTGATTACCTCAGTTCCACCGACCAGTACGCACTGTCAAGGAAGCTCTTCCACGACTGGTACTTCTCCTGGGTCAGCTTCTGGCTGAGCAGTGGCGAACGCTTGGGCTTCTCCGGCTTGCGGATTAGCTTGATGTTCGCCTGCTTCGGCGTGCGGCCACCTTTCTTGATGTTGCACGACAGGCACGCACAGACGATGTTCTCCCACGTCGCTCCGCCACCCTGGCTGCGCGGCACCACGTGATCGAGTGACAGATCGCTCGTAGCGAACCGCTTGCCACAGTACTGGCACAGGTTATGGTCACGGGCGAAGATGTTGCGGCGGTTGAACTTCACCGTCTGCTTGGGCATCCGCTCGTACGACAGCAGCCGGATGATGCGGGGTACCTGGATTTCGGTGGTCACCGTCCGTACCCAGTCGTCGTGTGGGCCGCGAGAATTTAGCTTGCGATGCTCGCTCACTTCCTGCCAGCTGGAGAAGTCGTAATTGACGAACGCGCCGTCCTGGGTATCGATGACTTCCGCCAGGCCCTTGCACAGCAAACAGAAGGCGCGCTTGGCGGAAATCACGTGAATCGCCAGGTAGAGGCGATTCAAGGCCAGGACATTTGATTCGAGCGCAGAGTCGTTCATCGGTCTCCTCCATGCACAGCAGTTGCGTTGCATTCAACGAAAAGAACGCCACGTCCCCCGGAAGGTTCGCGTACTTCCTTGACCTAGAGCGTAAACGATGAACAAGCCCACCACAAGAGGGCAGGGGGATATTTCTTCGGTCATTCATATTTAGCCCCTGGCTCTTCAAGCCAGGGGTCGATCACGCGGCGAAGAAATCGTCATCACCACAACACATAAAAGGTTATTCACTGCGAACCATTTGCTGTTATGATCACCCCATGTGGAAACCCCTCCGCCGCTGGCACTTCGATCTCGCCCTGCTTCTGGGGCTCACCATCTTTGGCACCGCCTACTACCTGAGCATCCCCCGACCCCTGTGGATCCACACTCAACCTCGTTGGACGAACCTTCAGACAGGCCAGAAACAACAATTCCCTTTCGGCTTCACACTACTGGGCTTCTCCGAAGACGATCTCAGTTTCTTCACCTGCCATGATCACTGGTCGCAACCGGGGCAGCCAGCCAAGCCGATGATTAATCAATGGGAAGTCAGCACAGGTAGACTCGTGAAGGCTTATCCCTTTCAGTTGCCAGAGAAAGATCAGCTTCTCACGAAAGAGTCTCCTCACCCCGTCCAGTTTCTGCATTCGTCGAAAAATCAGGCTGAGCCACCGAATCTTATTTTCTCCTATCTCAATTTTACCGAGGACAACAACAGGTTAACCTTTCGCATTTATCAGCTCAACGATGGCGCCTGCCTCGGCGATACCTACGTGGATCGAAAACACAACGATTCGTTCAGCTACCTCATGCAGAACCCTGAAGACGGTCATCATCTGGCGGTGATCACAAGATACATCGATAAGGCTAAATCAGAAGCCAGAGTGACCGATCTGGCTACAGGGAAGCGATTACACACATTCGAGATACCAGGCGAATCTTTTTGGAAAGCAATGACCTCTCCGAATGGTCAGTTTTTGATCTTGCTCTTTATGCCCCCGCCGGATCGAAAGGTGTACCTCGAGGTCTATCGAATGCACTCCTGGGAAAAGCTGGGACGATATCATTCACCGCAGTGGTTTTCCCAGCTAACCTTCCTCGACGATACCCATTGGGTGATAAAATCGACCAGTTTGAGCGCCAAACAAGAGTTGCAAGATCAACTCTATTTCTATCAGTTCGATCCAGAAGCCAGAACTTTAACGCCTACCCCGGATCATCCTCTACATGGACGGTCGCCAAATAACTCAATGATCGGCATACTCCCCGGAGATTACTTCTACACTGCTACGGGCAGCCAGCCGTTGTCCCATTACTATCCCTTTCTTCTTAAGGTAGAGGATTGGTTCAAGAGAATTGGCATTGGCATCGAGATACATCGAGCGTCCAAGGCGGTCATCAGGGAATACGATCTGCACACAGGAAAGCTGCTCCGTCAACAAAGCGGTCTACCTTTAGGCCAATACATCATGAGTAACCAGCCTCGTTACCTGGCGAATGTAAATACCACCAAGGACGGCAACAACCAGGAGCAGGTGATGATGAGCCTCTATGCCATCCCCCACTACCTCTGGGAAACCACCCTCAGTTGGATGCAATGGCTCGCCTGGCTCCTCGTCATCCCCTGGCCCTTGCGGTATTTCATTGCTCGTAAGCAACAAGACCCTTCTTTGGCATGACCACGGTGCAGTATCTCTATGGGCACTCGAAGAGTTGCTGGCTGCAAGGTAACAACTTTACAGACCATCCCGCAACGAGTAGGATGGCCTCATGAATCTTGAACGGTTATTATTGTTTGTCGGGTTGGCAGCCTCAGCCTTGATAGTCGCTGGTCTGGTAATGTACTTCAATCGTAAAGGTGTCGTTCCCAGGTTGCTGGCCGTAGTCATTTTGGCCTGTTTATGCTTATTCGTTATCCACACCTGCATCTTGATTCATTCAGCAACACGATGATAGGACACTACCGGCCCGCAACCCTTTGCTGTTATGATCACCCCCATGCTGAAACGACTCCGCCGCTGGCACTTCGATCTCGCCCTCTTCCTCGGCCTGGCGATCTTCTCCTGGGCCTACTGGTACAGCAAACCCCGGCCGGTGTGGACCTCTTACTATTCCCTCAAAGAGAATGGGTCCAGGAATAACAATTTTACCATCCTCGGTTATTCTGCGGACAGTCAATCGATCTACACCAGCGTCGATACCACGGTGGTTAGCAAGAACTGTCCCATTCCGCAAATCCAGCGATGGAGTACAAGGTCGGGCGAGTTACTGGAAGACTATCCTGTTGAACTGCCAGAAGAGGATCGTTTCCTGTTGAACCTGCCCAGACAGCGCCTCGGTTTATCCTTAACTGTCACGCTCTGCGCCGATCCTCGTTACTTCACAGTTCGGTATCACCAATCCAGCAAGAAAGATCACCACTACGTTCGTCTCTATCGCATCGATGGCAAGCCTCTAGGTCAGGGGCTGGAAGTCTATCAATATGATCGAGTCGAGTACTTGACGGATCCCAGCGGTGGTGACCGTCATTGGATCACGCAATTCGAACTCAACTCGAGGAAAAGCGGTGTGCCCATCTCGGTGATCGATCTCGATACTGGAAAGCCAGTGCGTGCCCCACGAGTTTATGCCGAGGGTAAGCAGGATGCGTTCCCGGTGGTTCACCAGGGGCGTACGCTCGTCTTCAGACTGAAGGCGAGCGAAACTACTCCGATGCAGTTCGAAATTATCGATCTGCACACCGGCGAGAGCCGAGGTTTCATTCCAAAAAACAGGTACGATGGTTTAGAGATACTGGATAACACGCACTATGTGCTTAAGGCGATGATTGGCTGCATCGACTCATACACCAACCAACTCCACTTTTACCAATACGATCCTGACTCTCGCACGATCAAACCTGATCATACTCCGCCTCTCGACGGCTTAACCTCCGCCATGAGGGACTGGCCTTCTGTCATTCCACCATATCTAGTGATTGAAAACCACAATACCTCCTCGGTGCAGCAACAGCATCAGATCATGCAGACTCTCCTTGGTTGGCTTGCCCGCATCGGCATTGTCCGAAACAACACCAACACTAGCGACTATCGCATCTTAGACATGATCACATGCCAACCACTTCGTCAAGTCACATGCCTCCCCCAGGATGTCGGCCACGCCCCCAGCCCCGATTGGTGTTCCATCGCTGCCTTAATCAGCTTCAATGACAAGTCCGAACCCGGCCTCTGCCTCTACCTCATCCCTCACTACCTCTGGGAACCCACCCTCAGTTGGATGCAATGGCTTGCCTGGCTCCTCGTCATCCCCTGGCCGCTGCGCTACTTTCTGCCAACCCATTTAGCCCCAGGCTCTTCAAGCCGGGGGAGCACCTCGCCGAAATAAACCACCAACACCCTCGATGAAAATCATCAAGGGTGGTTTTATTATTCATCATGAATAAGACCGTGCCACACTCCAATGGTACTCCATTGGAGTGTGGTTGCAAAGCGAGTCACGTCATTCCCATCGAACGGTTTGATGACCAATGGTGACAGTTTCTTTTTCCCCGCAACCACACCCCGACGTGAGTACACGCCGGAGTGTGGCACGGCGTCAAACGCATTACTTCCCAGCCACGTC
>DAOMFV010000001.1:0-104633 GCA_035430005.1 Gemmatales bacterium | reverse complement strand
TAAGACGATGCTGCGAATAATAAGTTTACTTATTTATGTAACATTACACTAGCGCTTCAGGCTGGTATAAGACAGGAACATATCCATTCTTCTGCGCCACTCTGTATAATTTCGATGAAGTTCCACTCTCATCAGCGATGACTATGACCGATTCTTCCAGTCCAGCCTCGTCTTCCTTCGGCCCACCCCAGTATAAGCGGGTGCTGCTCAAGCTCAGTGGCGAAAGCTTTCAGGGCAACAGCGGTAAATCGGGCATCAGCATCGATGAAATGATGGGATTCGCCCAGCAAATCAAGCGAGTAGCGGCTCAGGGCGTGCAATTGGCCATCGTCGTTGGGGGCGGCAACATCCTTCGTGGAGCCCAGTTCTCAAACGGCGGCGACGTCATCAAAGAATCGACTGCCCACTATATGGGCATGCTCGCTACCGTCATGAACGGCCTGGCTCTGCAGGAATCACTTGAAAAGATCGGTTGCCAGACTCGGCTGCTGAGCGCCATCCGTATGGAAACGGTCTGCGAGCCTTACATTCGTCGTCGTTGTGAACGGCATCTGGAAAAGGGACGCATCGTTATCCTCGCCGGGGGTACCGGCAATCCTTTTGTCACCACCGATACAGCCGCTGCGCTGCGTGCCAGGGAGCTGAACTGTCAGATCGTTATGAAGGCGACCAAGGTTGATGGTGTCTACAGCGACGACCCCGAGAAGAACCCCCATGCGGTTCGCTATGAGAAGCTCAGCTACGATCAGGTGCGCCGAGACAACCTGCAGGTGATGGATATGTCAGCCATCCAGATGTGTATGGAAGCGAAAATTCCAATTCTGGTGTTCAACTTCAAACGAGAAGGGAACATTGAACGCGCCATCGCCGGGCACCGCATGGGAACGATAGTCAGTTAACAGATTTGGGAGGGCGAGGCCTCCGCCGAGCCGCTTACGATACCTTTCACACCAACCCGAAGAACTGCCATGACCAACGACGAAATCTTGATGGATGTTGAAGAACGCATGGAGAAGGCTGTCAGCAACTTGAAAGAAGAGTTGCGTGGCATCCGCACCGGCCGGGCCAGCCCTGCCCTCGTCGATTCGTTGCGAGTTGAATACTACGGCTCACCGACGCCACTCAAGCAGTTGGCCGGCGTCAGTTGCCCTGATCCGACGCAGATCCTCATTCGTCCCTACGATCAGGCAGCGGTGAAGGATATTGAGAAGGCTATCATCGCCAGCAACCTCGGCCTGGCCCCGAACTCCGATGGCAAGGTGATCCGCCTCAATATCCCCGCCATGTCGGGTGAGCAGCGACAGAAGATGGTCACTCGTGTGAAGAAACTTGCCGAAGACAGCAAGGTCGCTATCCGCAACATCCGCCGCGACGGGAATAAACACTTCGACACCGCGGAAAAAGAAAAGACGATGACCGAGGACGAACGAGATGCCGGCAAGGAAGAAGTGCAGAAGCTGACCGATACCTACGAAAAGAACGCCCAGGTGCTGGCGGATAAGAAGAACGGGGAGATCATGGAGTAGCGCTATCGCTCCTGTCTCCCCCAGGCAAATTATGGAAGATCAAGCGATCCGCCTGGATTGTCGAGATCTCAGCGGAAGTATTGAGAAGCCATTGAGTTGTTGCCAGCTGGAGCAGCCTATGGGAATGAGTTCCATGGGGCTTCGGCAACAAGCGTACATTGTATCGGGTCTCACCGGATCGGCCGTGGGGATAGGAATGCGCCTCGGCAGTCGAACCAGTCAATGTAATCTATCGGCGTCTGTCCTCTTCCCATCCGTATTGATGAGTGGGCGATCAATGACCATCTTGAATTGCACCCAACGCTGTTAATAATGAAATGGTAAGCATTTCATTGACTCTCTATGTCAGACAGGCCTCTTCATGTCCGACCAGGTAAAAAGCAAGAAGAAGGATCAGGTCGCAGCCAAGACAGTAGCGACTCCTCCAGTTCGTCCACAGATTACAGTCGCGGACGAGCTTGATGGTTCACCACCCCTGACACCGGAATTGCTTGCCAGTTATCAAGACTCGCACTATCGGTTGCTGCTGGTGTTAGGCTTGGTGCTGGCTTTCATTCTTGCTTGCTTTCCCATCAGTGACCCGGAGATATTCTTCAGCCTCCAAACAGGAAAGATGGTTTCATCGGGTGAGTTCCCCTGGGGGACCGATCCTTATGGCTTCGCAGACGGCCTCCAGGCACCCTGGGCTCATACCGGTTGGCTCGGCGATCTCACCATTTATGGGCTATATCAGGCGGGTGGCGGCCCACTGTTGGTGTTTGTTCGTGCCTTGCTGCTGGTATTCCTGTTTTGGTTGTTGCTTCAGATGGGCGAACAAAAGTCGCCTCATTTGCGCACAGTAGTAGTCGTTCTGCTCGGTATCCTGACGATCAGCCATCGACTCTATTTTCGTACAGAGTTGTTCAGCTTTGTGTTGCTGGGGATTACTTTATGGGCCCTGGCCTACCGACCGAGAACGGATGGCTGGTTGGGTCGCTTTCATCAGCTGACGGCTGGGCGATGTTACTGGCTGTTGCCCCTGGTCTTTCTGCTTTGGGTCAATCTCGATAGCTGGTTCTTTTTTGGCCTCGGTAGCGTCATTCTCTGGTGTGCCGGAAGCTGGCTGAAATCGAAGGAAGGCGACGCTCGGCAGTTGCGCGCTCTGACGATCACAACACTTGTTTGTGTCGCTGTCAGCTTCGTCAACCCGTTCCATGTGAGGGCGTTCACCCAAATCCCTGCCCTCTTGATAACACCCACCGCAACAGAGTTGGACGCTCGATTCATCGAACAGAAACAGCGGAATCCCAACTCCCCAATGACGGAACACCAGCGTTTGTTTGCCTCTCCCTGGACAAAAGAGTTTTTCAACATCGAGCGGAATGAAACAATACACGGCATGCCTGGTCAAGCTCCGGCGTTGCCTTTCTGCTATCCGATGGGGATGTCGATCTCTGAATGGGCGTACTATCCACTCATGATAGTGGTAGCGCTTTCACTTATTGCCTCTCGACTGTCGTGGAGCAGCTCATTAATCTTGCTGATATTTGCAGTTCTTAGTATCTGGCAAAGTAGATTCATCGGATTTTTCGCTGTGGGCGGAGTAGCCATGGCGTTGATGCGATTTCAAAGTCAACCACAAAAGCTGCCATCACTGAATCGTCTCTCTATTCTTGCAAGTCAGTCACTTTGTCTGTTCATTGGCCTCACCCTTCAGATCATTTCGTTGTTGCATCTCATTCCCACGCCAGATCCTTCTTCTTCAGCAGCGTTACCTCTTACTCCCACTCCAGATACTTCTCCGTCAGCATTTGGCCACGTTCATCCGCGTGGCAGTTTTGGTTTTTCCTTTCGTCAGGACGCCTCTATCGTAGAGGCCTGCGAGGAAGTGAATCGCTGGCGAGCGATGCAACAGGTGGCAGGCAATCCATTTCATTTCGATTGGACCGAAGTGACAGGTTACGATGTCTGGTTCAATCCCGGTGGAAGGCATTTCTTTGACACCCGCCTGGCAGTCCACTCCGTCGCAACGACGCAAGCCTACTTTGCTACGCACGATGCGTTAATGGGTGTGATTCTTGATCCCCTCAAGCTTGACGGCAGTAATCTTAATGCCGTCCTTGCTCGGCAGGAAGCGTGGCAAAGGTATTTCAAGACCTATGATATCAGCTACCTGATTGTTAAACGGCATGAGCAGAGAAATGGGGAGCAGGTTTATTCACTGGTCCGATCTTTACTGCTGGAGCGAGATAAAGACCGACAACCGGTTTGGAAAGCTCTCCGCCTTCATAATGGACAAATCTTCGCGCTGGCGTGGGTTGGGTCTCCTCACTGGGAAAAAATGAAGAAGCTCGCATTTGACCCGGGTGACTCGATCTTCCGCCAACGGCGCCAAACGGTCGATATCAATAGCAAATGGGCGGAAAAAGAATCCCTGTCGAAGTTCCTAAGAGCTGATCCTCCTAGAAAACCGGTTGCACTCGAAGAAATCGATTGGTATCGGCTCCAGTACCAGGATGAGTTCTATCAGCCAGGCTACCCGCAGGAACCGCTGGCCGTGATGCTTGAACACTTTCGGGATGAGCAGATGCGAACTATGGCTGCATCCCTGGGTTCGCGTCTGGCCGCTCCCATGAATCAATTGCCCTATGTGCCATTATGGCTCAGCTTTCGACACAGTTCAGCCTCGATCCTGTACCTGGGGCTGGATGCTGCACGTCGGGCGAATGCCGCGCTTTCAATCGATGCTCCTGTGAACTATCGATATGAAGCTGCTACGAAGTATCTTCAGGCTGCTTCTGCCGTGAATCAATACGAAGCGGCAATTACCGCTGTAGCTCAGTCTTACCGTGAGCCTCAGCTACTCTATCTGCTAAGAAAGGTTGCCGGCATTGCTTTGGAAGCAGGCCAGGCTAACGATGCCATCGAAAAAAATCTACAACTGGCACAAATCTACCTTCAGAGCGGTGCGCTCGATGCTGGTTTAGAACAATATCTGCTTGTGCGTGGTTTTATCGAACGACTGAAACCTGAACAGGCAGAAGCCAGGATCAAGAAACTCGACGAGTACTGTAAGCAAAAGCATGGATTTGTTCCAGAGGTGCTTCAGAACGAAATCAAGAAACGCATTGAAGCCTGGCAGAGGCAGGTAGCTCAGTTGGGCTGGGCACCCCATGAAGGTGAAACCATTGATAACGTACTTAACCGTGCCAAGCTGGCGTTGCAGATAGGTTTACCCCGTAGAGCACTTGATGAGTTGCTGACCGCCGGCGTGAAATCGGTTCAGGGATTGCAGCTGGCTATTCAGATCTATTCCATGCTTGGACATTATGATCTGGCCTGGCAAGAGTTGATCCAGAAATCGCCGGAACTGCGAACCAGTCTCCAGCCCTATCAATTGCATCAGTTGGGTGCGTTAGGGGAGTGGGTGCTGGGCCATCCGGAACTGGCTGCCCAGCATCGCGTGGCTCTATCAAAACTGATGGATGAGAGTGGAGCCAAATCCGCGATCTTTGGCGGGCAGTACTTGCTTCAAGGCGCCAGCGACAAGGGGATCAGCAATGTCTTCTTGGGCAACAATCTCCTACAGGAGGGCATGCGTTCGTCCTTTGAGATCGCCAACGAAAAGATCGAATCTGGTCTCTTGCAGTTGGAAGCAGGACAACCTGAGCAAGCAGCCAACCTGTTCCGGGAAGCGATTCTTGACATCGAGCCGAACAGCCCCTGGAGGCCGCTCGTGGAACGTTACTATTTTCAGATCACCGGCCAAGTGCTCAAGTAGGGCCAGGCTTGATTCTCAGGGTTATTTCTCGCTTGCCATTTAGAGCATTTCTCAGATCAGTGTATCGGGGGGGGGCGAGGCTACAACGAATTGAGAAGCGTTCTAAGCAACCTGACAAAGTCATTAGGCGGTACGGACATTCTTGTCTGTGCCGGCCAGACAAGAATGTCTGGCCCACCATCCAATTACTTCTGCAAGAGAACTTAGCACAGACAGGGGCTAGTCATGGATCAACTTGCACAGTACCAAACGGCGGCGACGGAAACTATCGCAGCCGACGATCCTGATTTTCTTGAAGTGATGTCAGCCATTGTCGCTGGTGACCAGAAACGTCTTGAAACGGTGCTTCGTCGTCGTCCGCAACTGGTTCATGGCAGGGATGTAGACGGTGAAATGCCGCTGCATCTAGCTGCCCAATACAACGATCCGACTATGGGCTTGATGTTGCTCCTGTTCGGCGCCGATCCCCAGGCCCGGTTAGGCAACTCATCTCACACGCCACTTTCCTGGGCAGTTACCTGCCATGCTTTGGAGTTCGCTCAGATGCTGGTGAGGACAGGGTTGAAACCCGATCTGTTCGTCGCAGCCGGTATGGGCTCGCTGGAAATGGTGGAGCTTTGCTTCGATGAGAGAGGCCAGTTGCGGCCTGGATCGGTGCAAACGGGCAGCACTCGATTCAAAGATGGTAAGCAATTATCCTGTCCCCCTGAGACTGAGTTGGAACAGATCGCTGATGCCTTGTACATGGCCTGTCGAAACGCTCATGGGAATGTGGTGAAGTTCCTGCTGACGAAACAGCCCGATCTCCACTTCCGGGCATTTCAAGGTGCCACTCTGCTGCACTGGGCCTACTTCGGCAACTCTACCGAAATCATTTCGCTCATCGAACAAGCAGGGGGCGATCCTCTTTCAAGAGATGATCTTCTTCACGTCACTCCACGTGCCTTTGGCATCTGCACCCCCGCCAACTGGGGCTTCCTCAAACTGGTCGAGCGGCAAGTCAGGCGCGATCCCTCTCTCGTTCATCTCGTCGATGGCACCAGTGCCCTGCACGAAGCAACCAGGCAAGGCCATCTCAACATTGTCCAATGGCTCATCCGTGCTGGCGCCGACAAAGGCATGAAGAACAGCGACGGTAAAACCGCGGCAGAGGTGGCAACAGAAAAGGGCCATCACCAGATCGCTCAATTCCTGAATTAGAACCCTAACTGATTCTGACTTCTGGCTCCTTACTTCTGGCTACTAAAAAGAGAAGCCCCTGGCGTTCTGGGGGAAAGAACAGCCAGGGGCAGCGGGGGGAGAACGGACACTAACTTATGGGGGAAGCCCCACTCCCGTACGGGGGGACGTCGCGGGAGTGGAGCGGAGGGGGCTTTAGTTCAGCGATGGCCAGGTGGCTCGCTGTCGAATCTGCTGTCGTTGGGCTCTGCGACAATCTTCGATATCGCTCAGCATCCGTTCGGTCAGGTAGAGAACAAACGGTTCGTTCTCATCCAACTCCATGTCCTGATACTTTTCCAGGATCATGTCCAAACGGCTGTTCAGGCGATTGGTTTCCATCGTTTCAGCGTGGCGCGGGGTGGTTTGCATTGTGCGCTACTCCCATGTGTAGTGTGGTGATTGTGGCAGAACGGAAGAACATTATGCACGAGCCGTGCCAGAAGTGGTTATTTTTACTTAGAATAGCTGTAAGTCATTTATCTATAATACCTTAAGTTGCATGGAATATGTTACTGCCAGACGACGTAATGTCGTAATAACTTATACCTTTTTACAATTAGCCTGCCCTTGAGAGAAAGTTTACAATGTACGAAGATGTTCCATGAAACACTGGGTAAGATGAGGTCAACATCGCAAAGGCCCTCCTGCGCGATTGAAGTTCCAACGGGAGTGGCTTGTGAAAGGGTTTAATTGGCGTCGGAAAGTCAACCGGCCCAGGCAGCCGATGTTCTCGCGGATGAGGAAGGTCGCGATCCTTCCCACCCTCTGCACTCTGGCCAATGGCGTGTGTGGCGTCACTGCTATCATGTTCATCACGCACATCGGCCCGGCCAGGAATGTCGACGATGCCTTGGCCCGATGTATCGCCGGCTGGCTGATCTTCCTGGCTATGCTCTTTGATGTCCTCGATGGATACCTGGCTCGTCGGGCCAAGCAGGCCAGCCAGTTTGGCGCGGAACTGGACAGCCTCTGCGATGCCATCAGCTTTGGTGCGACCCCCGCCATCTTTCTTGTTCAACTGGGGGCGAACGTCGAAATCAAACTGGTGCCACACCTCTACTATGTCGTTGCTCTTTTATATGTTTGTTGTGCCATTCTGCGTTTGGCCCGCTTCAACGTAACTACTACGCTCGACGATAAAAGCCACCGCTTCTTTCAGGGATTGCCTTCACCCGCTGCCGCCGGCTGTATCGCTTCACTCTTGGTGTTGCGCTACAACCTCACCGATCTCAAATGGGTCAGTGTCGAAATGGCTGACAGCATCATGGCGTTCGCCTCGCCCCTGGCCGGGCTCGCTGTTGCCCTCTTGATGGTCTCACGCATTCAGTATGTTCACATGGCTAACCGTGTGCTGCTGCGGCGCAAGAACTTCAACAAGGTCGTGCAGGCTGTCTTCGTCATCATGCTCGTGATCATGTTCCGCGAACTCGCCATCGGCCTGTGCTTCTGGGGGTACGCCCTTTACGGTCCGGCTCGCTACCTCTGGGCAAGATGGAACCGCACCGCAACTTCTCTGGCACCAGTTATCGTTACTGAACCTTCCACGAACTAATCTCTTCATTCTGGCTCCTTACTCCTGGCTACTATCTCCCATGTTCCACGGTATCATTCCGCCTGTCGTCACTCCTATGCAGGCGAACGAAAACCTTGATCTTCCTCGTTTTACATGGTTTCTCGATCACCTCATTAGCCAGAAAGTACATGCGCTGTTTGTGCTGGGCACCAACAGCGAATTCTATGCTCTGGATGAGCGTGAAAAACAGCAGATCATCAGCACCGCTGTGCAGCATGTGGCGGGGCGATTGCCCGTCATCGCCGGCACGGGAGCGGAAACGACTCGTGAAGTCATTCGCCTCACTCAGATGGCGGAGCGAGAAGGGGCGTCAGCCGTCTCGGTCATCACCCCTTACTTTGTACAACCGTCGCAGGACGAACTGGTGGCCCACTACCGCCGAGTTGCGGAGGCAACTCGTCTGCCGGTGATGCTCTACAACAACCCCGGCCCCTGTGGTGGTGTTAAACTCTTGCCCGAAACTGTGGCCAAACTCGCCGAGTGTTGCCCCAACATCGCAGCGATCAAGGATTCGAGCGGCGATTTGCAGAATACCATCGACTATGTGCGTGTCGTCCCCAGTCGAGTTAGCGTCTTCCAGGGGCGTGATACGATCATCTATCCCAGTCTGGCCTGCGGCGCGAAAGGAGCGGTGGCTGCCTCCGCAAATGTCGCACCGCAGATTTGTGTGGAACTCTACGATGCCTACCTAAGTGGCGACCTCGCCACGGCTTGGAAAGCCCAACAGCGGTTGCATCCGGTACGAGTGAGCCTGATGCTCGCCACCGCCCCCGGCGGCCCCAAGGCAGCACTAAGGCTGCTCGGTATGGACATGGGCCCCAGCCGAGGGCCGATTGCACCGCTGGCAGGGGCCAAGCTCGAGCAGATGCGGGCAGCCCTTGTTGAAGCAGGCTTGCTGCAACGATGACAATCATACAATCATCTCATGCCCGATGATGAACTGCTGTTACCTGACGAAGATGGCCTGGTTGATATCGAAGTCGATGTCGTCGAACCGGATAAGCCGGTCTTTGCACCGCTGCCTGTCCACGAGATGACCGTGCCTGGCGTCAAGAGCCAGGTCTACGGCCGCTTCGATTTGTTCCTCACGGGCACCTTTCCCGGCCACAGCCGCTCCGCCTTTCAGGAATCGATCGATCAGAGCCTGGCCCTGGTGAACGGCAAGCCGGTCAAGGCCAGCTACAAGGTACGGGCTGGCGATGCGATCAAGGTCACGCTGCCGATCACGCCGCACTTGTTGCCCCAACCCGAAAACATTCCTCTGGAGATCATTCTCGAGGATGAGTATCTGGCAGTCATCAACAAGCCAGCCAACATGGTCGTACACCCAGCCAAGGGCAACTGGTCCGGCACGCTGGTCAACGCCCTTCGCTACCACTTCCAGCATCTCTCCGGCATCAATGGCAACTATCGGCCGGGCATCGTCCATCGCCTCGATCGTGATACCACCGGTGCCATCCTGATTGCCAAGGAAGAGAAGACCCACCGCATGCTCAGCATGCAGTTCGAGGAGCGCAAGGTCTACAAGGAATACCATGCCCTCTGTCAGGGCGTCCTTTCCCGCGACAGCGACTATGTCGAAAAGCCCATCGGCCACGACGTACGGGACCGTACCAAGATGGCAGTCTTCAATGCGGTTGATGAAGAGCGTGACATCAAGCCTGCCTGCACCTTCTATGAAGTGATCGAACGGTACGAAGGCTACACCTATGTAAAGGCTTATCCCAAGACCGGACGTACCCACCAGATTCGTGTTCACCTCGCCCATGTCGGCTGCCCGATTCTGGCGGACAAAGCCTACAGCGGACAGAGTCAGCTGCTACTCTCGCACCTGCTCAACAAGAATCTCGAAGCAGACGAAACACTGCTGACCCGCCAGGCCCTGCATGCCCATAAGCTGCGGTTTCAACATCCGATCAAGGGGAGCTGGATCGAAGCAGTTGCTCCGCTTCCCGCCGAGATGATGCGGACACGGGAGATGTTGAAAGAGCATCGCCCCTGGTCAAAGGCTAAGCGGTAGTAAAATACCGGTACCATTACGCTTGAAGATATCTATGCCAGTTCCGATCCGAACTGATCGACGCCTTTCCCGCATTCGAGCGATGCCCTCGCCCGAACTGCTTGATCGTGTCACCGTGCTGCGCGATCAGATGGATGGTGAAGCGCTCGAACTACTGCACGCCGAGCTAGCCAGTCGCGGCATCGGTCCGGATGAAATTGGAGCCCATCTAAGAGAAATGCGATTCAAGTTGATCAAACACCCCGACGGTATGCCCGCTGTCTGCCACAAGTGTGGCCGAGCCGCCGTCGTGGGAAGAAGGGAATGGCATCGACTCTGGGGAAAGATCCCGCTGTTCAAGCGACAGCGGTATTGGTGTGAGGAACATTTGTAGTGGCACCCATACATGCAGGGCAGCCTGCTACTTCCCCGGAGCCAGATTCTTGTAGAAGTCCGTCACCACATTCTTCTGCGTCTGCGAGATCTTCTGCTGCTTCAGCGCCTCGCTTGCCTGTTGCTTGGCTTGATCGAGGTCGGCTGAAGACAAAACGATTCGTTCCTTCACCTGATCCTTGCCGGGCTTGCCTTGCTTGGGGCCTTCGCCGACAACGGTGAGCTTGCCGTTGTTGGAACTCTTGGTTTTAGTGTTGGTATCTTCAGCCTTGGTGTCGTCGATCTTTTCATCGCGGGCACCGCCTTCGGTTTCCCCATCCTGTTTGCCACCACCCTGGCCCTGTTTATCTCCTTGGCCATCGCCTTTTTCATCATCGCTGCCGTCGCCCTTGTCCCAGGAATCTTTCTTCCCCTTCTTCCCGCCCTTGCCCTTCATGCCGGCGATGGCGTTCTTGAGATCCTGCAAGTCCCCTTCGGTGAGCTTGAGTTCGCCTAGTTCTTCCTCGGTCATTTCCATCTTGCCCAGTTCTTCAGCCATCTTTTCGAGGGCTTCCCGGGCTGCGTCGGGGTCTTTTTGCAGTTGCTCCGCCGCGTCCTTCATCTGCTGAGCCAGATCAGCGATGTCCTTTAGCTTTTCCATCTCCTTCTCGATCTTCTCTTTCTCTTTCGCCTTCGTTTCGGGATCGAGGTTGGACTTCTCCAGTGCTTCGAGTTTTTCCTTCTGCTGGGCAATCTGTTCGAGCTTGTCTTTGAGGTTGTTCATCTGTTTGGCGAGATCTTTCATCTCTTCCTTGCTCATCTCACCGTTCTTCATCTTCTCGGCCAGCTTTTGCATCTCTTTCTTGGCTTTGTCGAAGTCAGCCTTGGTCAAGGCCTTGGTGAACTCCTCGGCGGGGCCTTTGTCGCCACCGAGCTTGTCGCCGAGTTCGATCTTGAGCTGCTTCTTGATCTCGTCAATCTTTTCCTTGGCTGTTTCCTGCTGGCGCACCTTCTCGGTCAGCCGGGTAACATCTTCGAGCGACATCTTCGCTTCAGCGCTGCCTTCCTGTGTCTTTTCGAGCTTCTGCAACAGTTGATCGATTTCCTTCTGCATTTCGTTGAGGTCAGCGGAGCCTATCTCCTTGAGCCGTTTCTTGCGTTCCTCGTTGGCCTGCTTGAAGGAAGTGATGTCGATCTGCTTCTGCTCAGCCGCTTTCGTTTCCTTGTTGCCATTCTTCTCGTTGGCTTTGGTGGCAGTGGAGAAGAGACCAGCGGCGGGGAAGAACAAGGCGACGATCAATGCCAGCGTCGCGCCCAGCGGGGCATACCATGATCGGCGGGGGAGCGTATAAAGAAACTGTTGAGCCACTTCAATCTTGGCTACACGTTCCTGCATTTGCCGGGCTAACAGTTGGGCTGCTTCAGTTTCGTGTTGATCACTTCGCAAAGTGGTGAGAGTAACAATCCGTTCCTCGAGGCCGAACGCCTGATCGAGTGAGTAAGCAGCATCTTGCCGAGTAGGCCGACTGACCCAAGCGATAGCAAGGGTGGATAGAAGTTCTGCGAGAATAATAACAGTAACTATAGCTAATTCCCAGCCAGAAAGAGGAATGCCAACTAGAGGCAAAACGATCACGCATATAGTACCAATCAGCAAAGCCACTGTCATGTTAAACGGGAGGGCGAGCAGTGTTCGCTGCCAGACCTGCCGCCGTTGGGTTTGTTGAACTTTCCGTTCGACCTGTTGCAGTAGCGTCGTCAGTGCAGGCACCATGACAGGAGCCTCTTAGGAAATGCTTGAATACTTACAGTATATGCTCCATCCTTAGGCGATGCGAGGGGGAATAGCAATTAGATTGGCTCCCAATCAAGGCAGTAACATCATGCTCGATCCTTGTCCTCGAAAGTAGCATGCATCCTGTGGCTCCATTGCAGAGGGAATAAGGGAAAAAAGAATCTCAGACAGAAGGCAGGCGAATCAAAGATGAATCTGATTCAGTAGCCGTTCGTGTCTGAGATTACGGACGCCCCCCCCTCGTTCAGAACAAACCTCATCCAAGGTATCCCACTTCTGAGCGAAATAGAGCTTCCTGCTCTGACACTATTGTGACATCGAGAAGGGATCGGAAGCAAGTGTACAATGGAGAAAAGGTGCAAGTAACTCTACGCAGGCAAGTTATGGACGGGCGTGAATGGCGATATTTCCTGTTTGTTCATTGTTTTTTTTGAGTCGTTACATCAGGCGTATACGGACTAATCAGTGCTAACAGCCCTGATTTCGCAGATTTCTTGTGCTATGTTCCGAACGAGGCTCAAGGTTTTCTTGCAAAGGCAGGGAACCCGGTTAGAATCGATAGAGTAGCGGAACTGTACTGGGACAGTTGCCGTGCAGGCAGGCTTATCGGTTCGGGGCCAGGCTGAACGCCTGGGAGGCCACCATGTCGCAAGACTTTTACAGTTTGGAAGATGCAGCCAAGAAACTGGGGCTCACGACGCAAGAGCTAAATGCGATGGCTCAGCACCGCGAAATCCGCGCGTTTGCTGATCGCGGCACGTGGCGCTTCAAGGCCAGTGATATCGATGAACTCGCTACTCGCCGTGGCTTCGTCAGCAATCCCAATTTCCGTCTTTCCGATCCCGATGTCAAAGCCGACACCAAGGGTGCCCCCTCCGATATTTTCTCCGATGAGCGAGCCAAGATTCAGGCTGAGCTTAAAGGCAAGCCCAGCAAGGGTGGTGATACTGGCAAAGTCGATCTGGCAGCATTAACCGGCGAGGAAGAAGAAGGCGCTTCCACTTCCTCTTCCTCTTTCGTGTTTGGCAATAAGCCCGCGAAGGGATCGTCAAATCTGGCCGGTCCCACCACTCCCTTTAATCTTGATGACGATAACGTCGTGCCACTCGGCCGTGAACCGGTGGGCGGGCAACCTGGCGATAGCCGAGTTCGACTCGACAGCCCGTCAGGTCGGTTGCCTGACATGGGGGTTCACCTAGTCGATTTCGATATGAAGCCGATCAACGATCCGCCTTCATCCCGAAAACTGGTTCCTCCGCCTATCCCTGGTTCCGGTTCCGGCCGCATTGCTACCGGGGGCTCTGGCCGCATCATCACCAGCGGCAATTCTGGACGAATCATTCCACCTCCGAAAGCCAAGGGGGATTCAGGACGTGTGAAACCCCCGCAGAAGCCAGGCATCAGCACGAGCAGCGAATTTGAACTGAAGCCCGCACAAATGGGACCCAATGACAGCATCTTCGATTTCTCCACTCCGTCAATGGACAACATTGAGCTCGAACTGGCTCCCAGCCAGGCAGACCTGGTGGATCTTGGCGGCGCGCCTTCTCAACCACCCGCCAAGGGCGGATCGATGCGGGCCAAGCTGCCTGCCATCGACGAAGAATCAAGCACCTTTGAGCTGAATCTCGAGCCCAGCAGCAGTGAAGAACTGGCTGTGATGCCTCGCACGCCACGGCCAGACGGCGGCCCGAAGGATACCAGTTCCGAATTCGACCTTTCCCTTCAGGTTCCCGAAGAATCCAGTAGCGACTTTGAATTATCGGTCGACGATTCCAGTGGCACGATGTCGGCCCTCGATTCTTCAGCTGAGCGACCTGGCTCGGCCACCGCGAAAATTCCCAGCCAGGATGTAGTCGTCGGCGAAGATTCGGACTTTGAATTGGCATTGGATGATGACGCTGCCATCGTTGATGAAACGGGCAGCGAAGTGGTCGTCATCGATGAAGACGATGTCGGCACTGATGTAATGACTGGCGGCGCAGCCGCGGTGGGAGCTGCGGCTCTAGCCGGTGGCGGTCTGCTGGCCGGCCGCAAGAAGAAGAAGGGCGCTGACGTTGAGGAAGAAGAAGCAGTCATCGAGCCTTACGAAGATGAAGACGAAGCACCTGCCGGCGCGCCGGCGCGACCTGCCGAATGGGGCTGGGTCGCTCTGGTACATTTACCTACTGCTCTCATCATGCTCTTTACCGGGTTCCTGCTCTTCGAAATGGTGCGCAGCATCGCCGGCTACGAAACCAAGAGCGTGATCACAGGCACGGTCTACGACATGGTGAAGAGCATCACGAAGTAAGACCCCTGCCAGTAAGAACATCAGCCCGAATCACAGGTGGAGAAGACTTCACAAGTGATTCGGGCTGTTTTTCTTAATAAACTACCACGATGACCTGGTTCACCTACCTCACCGGATTGATCGTCTTCGCCATCGGCGCGGTAGCCAAGTTCGTTTTGAACCTCGCTGAATGGCAGGCATTGCTTCCACTGGTCATCGGCTTGGGCTATGTGACGCTGGCTGAGGGAATGCGATCGATGAAGAAACAGAAACGGGCCTTTCTTTTTCTGGCCGTTCTCTGGAGTATTGTCGTTCTGGTCACGATGATTCCAATGGCGAAGGAAGGTTATGCCCTCTGGACGAACGACCCGGCCCGGCTCAATCGGCCAGCGGTACGGTTGGAATTGATCACTGAACATGTCGGCGTGCTGGTGTTGAGTGCGTTCTATTTCGTCGTCGCAGTCGTGGCCCTGTACCGAAAGCCTGCTGAGACTATCCCCTGAGTTCCTGCAAGATAAGCAAATAAAAGCCATTAGGTGGGTCAGACATTCTTGTCTGTGCCGGCCAGACAAGAATGTCTGACCCACCACCCAATTACTTCTTCATGAGAACTTAGTTCCACCACGCCGAGCCGCTGAACTGGCCGTTATTCTGCTTCTGCCTGGCTGCTTCAACGATGACCGAGGCGCAACCCAGTTCTCCGAGCCGGGAGGAGTTCAGCATCAGATCATAGACATCAGTATCTCTGGCTGACTTTTTGAAATGGGCATCGAGCATGCCGGCTCGCTGTTTGTCCTGCCGGGTGATATATTCATAGGCCTGCTCCCTGGTCAATCGCTGGATTTGCCTGATCCAGGCGGCACGATCTTCGAGAGGAGCCAGGATTCGGACGTGAAGCACGCTGTTGGCAGGCAGTAAAGCCCCTGCCCCTCGGCCCACCACCACCGCCCTGCCCTTGGCTGCGATGGCCAGGATGAGTTGAGCGACCCTCTGTTCATGAGCATCTTTGGAGACTCTGTTTTCCTGTTTCAATTGAGCCAGATGTTCGCCGACCCATTCCCGAGCTTCGGGGGACAAACCGGTAATAACCTCATCCTCCAAACGGTTGCCCTGGGAGAGGTAGTTGAGCAATTCCTGATCGTAGTAGAACCACCCTAGTTTCTTGGAGACCCGTTTGCCGATACTGCCGCCCCGAGCGCCGGTTTCCCGGCTGATGGCGATAGTGATCGCCGAAGGCAGGTACAGGCCCTGTCGAGCGGCCTCCCCCTGATCGCCATGTCGGGGGGCATCGTGGCTGCCGGTTCGTTCTTGTGTCAGATTCATGGGAGAGAGCATGAGTCGGTTCTGTGCCTTTACGTCAGGTCGTGGTATTCCTTCTGGCTGAAGCGCCAGGCTCCCAGAGCCAGCAGCACAAGGGTGAGTCCGATAAGGACAAACATGGCCACTGCCCCCGGAATAGGCATCACAAAGCTCTTGTGGGAAGGATCGATCCCCAGCATACCGCTGGCTGTCTGCCAGCTTCGATAGGATGCCCAATCATACGCCATACAGCGGGTGTAGAAGGCAATACTGATGCGCTTGAGCAGGCCCGGCATCGTGCCGATCAATCCTTCCAATAAGAAAGCATACGCCATTCCCAGGACGGTGGAGCGACGAAATAGCGCACCGAAGAGCATGAACAGAGACAAATAAGCGATACTACCGAGCGCAACACAGGGCCAAAGCTGCTGGACAACTTCGATTCCGGGCCACATCACCTGTGGATGGGTGGTTTCGGGCTTGAGCAGTTCAGGAAGCAGCAATGTTCCGGCCGCCGGCCCCATTTCGGGCAAACGCTCAGCGATCGACCTGTTCCAGTCGAAGTCAATGTGACGAGGTCCTACGGAGAATCCAGCCAGTAGAAACCCTCCCAACGTAAAGCTCAGCGTCCAGGGTATGGCTGCTGTGAACTTGGCAAGGTAAATCATGGGGCGGGATAACGGACGTGTCAGCGTCCAGACCAAGTTTCGTTCTTCCCACTCGCCCCCCAGCGCCTGAGTGCCGAAGCAGAGGCAGATGAGAGGCACCAGTAAGTTGAAGTAGACGCCGGGCAGGTTATCATTTCCGACGATCAGCTCACGGGAAAAGTTCCCGACATTCCAGCCCGGGCGCCCGATGCTGGCATTGAATGTCGAGACCACCATCACGATACCTGCCAGCAGAAAGATGAGTACCAGCGCGGTCAGCGTCTGTAGCGAACGTCCTTGCCGCCAGAAGGAGAGTTTGACCAGATATAACCAGGCATGCCACATGGCTATTAGCATAGGAAGGCGAGGCTTGGGTGGTACACAACTTAACAGGCTGTTGGACATGCGTGGCATGGGTCACGATGTACTCATCGTGACCCATGCGAAACTACTTGGATTTTGCACATGCACCAGGGGCAGATGAGTACATCTGACCCCTGCCACGGCTTACTGTTTGTTCAACAGTCTCCTAAGATGAGATGATGCCCCTGCTCTACCAATCTCCTCGATTCATTGAACACCGCACCGGCAACGGGCATCCCGAACGGCCTGAGCGTTATCTCGCTGTCACTAACCATCTGCCGTTTCAACAGCTTGCTGCTCAATGTCAAACGCCGGCCTTTGAACCGCTGACGATGGAACAACTGGCAAGAGTACACGATGCTGAAGTCGCAGCTATCGTCAGGCATGCCAGCGAGGTAGGTGGTGGCAGCATCGAAGCTGATACAGTCGTCAGTCCCGCCTCATATGAAGTCGGCCTGCTCGCTGCGGGCGCCTGTTGCAGCGCCGTTCAATCGGTCATGAAGGGTGACACTCAGAAAGCGTTCTGCCTGGTGCGACCTCCAGGCCATCATGCCACGCCCTCCCAGAGCATGGGGTTCTGCCTGTTCAACAACATCGCCCTGGCTGCCCGACATGCGTTTGCCTGTGGAGCCAGCCGAGTGCTGATCGTCGATTGGGATGTACATCATGGCAATGGCACCCAGGATGCCTTTTACGACGACGAGCAGGTGTTCTTTTTGAGTCTACATCGCTCGCCGTTCTATCCGGGCACAGGGCTGGCGAATGAAACCGGCACCGGTGCCGGACTAGGCAGCACGCTCAACGTCCCGCTCCGCTTCGGTATCAGCCGCCAAGACTATCTCGCCGCCTTTTCATCATCACTTGAGAAGGCAGTCGAGCAATCCAAACCAGATATCATCCTTCTCAGCGCCGGCTTCGATGCCCATGCTCAAGACCCTATTGGCTCATTAGGGTTAGAGGTGGAAGACTACACCACCTTGACAGAAACCCTTCTTCACGCGGCGCAAACCTACAGTAACGGACGGCTCGTGAGTTGTCTGGAAGGTGGCTATCACTTCGATCGACTGGCCGAGTGCGTTACCGCTCATCTCCAAGTCTTAACACAATCGGGAAGATAGCGAATCTGGGAAATTGTCATTTCGCTGATGGTCATTATCACTTTTGCCCACTCTCTTTAGTCATCTTCTTTCTTCTTGTTTTCGCCAGCCTTCCTAGGCGATAGCAAAGGTGTGAAGCGTCGTCATTACACCTGGACAACGCAGGCCCTCTATTTCACGCCATTGACGTGGATAGCGCTGGCCGGTTGCCAGAGCTTGGCCGCTTCATCGTTTGTGATGCTGGAACCTCCCGCCCTGGTTGCGATGCAGCCAGATGGTTCCAGCACGGAGTCGGTGCCTTCCCCCGTCGGGCCAGGCAAAGTGGCATCGACTCCGACCCGCATGGCGCAGCCGACAGTGAGCCCTTCACCTGAAGCGAAAGCAACGTCGGCTGCGCCGGGATCAGCAGAACCTCGTACGATGGCCCAGGCCCGCGTGCTGCTGCTCAAAGCTACTGCCTGTCTCGAAGCGAATGATCTGACCGGCGCAGCGACTATTCTGCAACGGTACCTGCAAGCCTTCCCCGACGCGGTGCTCGTTCGCATGCAACTGGGCGAACTCTATTTCAAGCTCTCTCAGTTTGAAGAAGCCCGGCAACAATTCCAGGCTGCTCTCGCTGAAGTAATCGATCCGCAACTGCCCATGCATTGCCGCCTGCATGGCCACAGTCGTCTTGTTGATATCGCGTCGATGAACAAGGATCGCTTCAGCGAAGAACTCCATCGTGGCATCGGCCTGGCTCTGTTGGCTGAGATGCGGTTCCAGGAAACGAGGACTTCCCAGACTGTCAGTGCTCAAGAGCTTCTGGGCAAAGCCCGACTGGCGTTAATCAAAGCCAAGAAGCTTTCGACCTGCGATGCCCGGCCTTCGCTCTATCTCGTGTCTGTCTGGCAGATGATGCAGCAGCAAGCCAACGCCGAGCATGAACTGGCTCAGGCAATGCTCCTCTCACATATCACCCGGCTCAATGCCTATGAGCAAATGCGGCTGGCACAGTACGCCGTAGAACTGCGCTCCGAAAATCATATCAGCCTGAATCGCTGAAGATGGATAACATCTCAAGCGATTCAGGCTGTGGATTGACGTTCGGCGAGCTTCCGGAGTGGGTTGTAAAGTCAAGTTGAGGAGGAGCAAACCTCCGAAAGCCCGCCTGGTTCAGGTTCATCGACGGAATCGGCTGAAGAAGCCACCACCACCAACGCTGACGCTTACGTTCGTGGGGTTATCAATCTTCTCCATCCGTTGATTGAACTCTCGATTGATTCGATCAATCTGAAAATCGCTGCCATACTTGGCCGAAGGCCAGCGGCTGCCGAACTTCTCCTGGCGGTCGAGGCGGTCGAGATATTCCATCTCGTAGAACTGGCGGGAGTTCCAAGTAAGATAGAGCGGCTGAATGTTGCCGTAGTGATACCGTTCGTAGTAGCTGGCCCCTTCATACGGGCCAACATTGCCTCGATTGGCCTGACGTGTGATTTCATCACTGCCGATGCCCTGGGCATAGCCGGCCAGGGGCAGTGCCAGCAGGAAGGCGACGCTGAGTAGACTTGGAGATCGCAACATCATGGTCATCCTGACGAAACGAGGTGGAAAACAATCATCCTTCGTATGAAATCTACACCAGCCTTGGCGAAGGAAAGTAAAAACAATCAGGCCAACGGTAACTTCAACCATAAGCCAGAGCAACTATAACGACCTTAACGGCGATAGGAGTGCAGCACTTGTCTGAATACTGGTCGTTTGTGGTGGTGACGTTCGTTTCGATCTTCACAATGATCGATCCACTAGGCAATATCCCGGTCTTTATCGCTCTCACGGAAGGCCTCGGTCCGCGCGAAGTACGACGGGTGGCTTGGCGAGCGACGCTGACTGCCACACTGATTCTGCTGTTGTTTCAGTTCGCCGGGCAGGCGATCTTCAGCCTGTTTCACATCTCCTCGAACAGTTTGCAGATCGTCGGCGGTGTCATCTTCTTCGTGACCGGGTACGAGATGTTGCAAGCCAGACTGACCCGTTCGCTGCATGATAATGGGCCGAGCGATGTCACCTACGCCAACGATATCGCAATCACGCCGCTGGGCATTCCGATGATCTGCGGCCCAGGAGCGATCACCACGGTGATCATCCGCATGACCGATGCCGATTCGACGATGAAGCAGGGATTGCTCACGTTGGTGATTGTCTTGACACTGGCCATTACCTTCATCATGCTTATCGGGGCCAAGAGCATTCTGAAGTTCCTGGGCGAATCGGGGAACAAGGTATTGCTGCGGCTGATGGGGCTGATCGTGATGGCCATTGCCGTCGAGTTGTTCTTCAGCGGGCTCTCGCCTTATGTGAAGGCGATGCTGGCCAAAGGTTGATACCAGCCCGCAGCGCTAGCAAGGGAATGCCAGGCGATTGCAGTGTCTCCCTTGCTAGCGCTGCGGGCTGGTATAGGAAATCACTTACCGGTGTGGCCGAAGCCGCCGGCACCACGAGAGGTTTTGGGGAGCGTTTCGACGGTCTGCCAGGTGACATGCGAGACCGGGGCGACGAGAAGTTGAGCGATACGCATGCCTCGTTCAATGGTGACCGCTTCCTTACCCAGATTGATCAGACCGACTTTCACTTCACCCCGATAGTCAGCATCAATTGTTCCGGGAGCGTTCACGACAGTCAGGCCCGCCTTGATAGCAAGCCCTGAACGTGGGCGAACCTGGGCTTCGTATCCCACCGGAATGGCCATGCTGAAACCACAGGGAACCAGCACGATCTGTCCCGGCTGAATGATCATCGGTTCCCTCACAGCGGCGGGCAGGTCCATCGCTGCCGCATGTTCGGTTTGATATTGAGGCAAAGGCAGATCGCTATTTCCAGAAAGTTGTTGGATAGCGACGTGGAGTTCGTTTAGCATGATGCCTTCAAGTGTTGATACCGGGAATAACCATGCTCAGTCTATTTCGCGCAGCAGCTATCGCCCTTAGTCTTTGCCTGGTTCTTTCGGCAAGCGGACAGGATACGGGCAAACCCAAGCTCTCTGAAACGATCAAAGGGGTGATCGATCAACCGAAGTATAAGACCGCGCACTGGGGGCTCTACGTCGTCGATGCCAGATCGGGCGATGTGCTGCTCGATCATCAGAGTGAAAAGCTCTTCGCGCCGGCATCCTGCACCAAGCTCTTCAGCGTCGCTGCTGCGTTTGATCAACTGGGGGCTGACTACCGGTTCCATACCAGGCTGCTGCACACGGGAAAACTGGATGAGGAGACGAAGGTACTCAAAGGCAATCTCATCCTGTTAGCCAGTGGCGATCTCACCATGGGTGGACGCACCCTGCCCGATGGCACCATTGCGTTCAAAGACAACGATCACACCTACGCCAACGGTGGCATCAAAGGGCAACTCACTGATGTTGATCCACTGACTGGCCTCAACCAAATTGCCAAACAGATTGCGGAAAAGGTCAAATCCATCGAAGGTGATGTGCTCATTGATGATCGACTCTTCGAGAAAGCAGAGGGGAGCGGCAGTGGACCGGGGAAACTGACGCCGATCATCATCAATGATAATGTCATTGACTTTGTAATTACTCCCCATGCTGAGAAGGGCAAGCTGGCCAAAGTGGTGCATCGTCCCCAGGGGAGCGCCATCCAGGTGGATGCCCAGGTAGAGACCATCAGCGAAAACCAGCTGGTGATGGGAAGAAACGAGGGCACACCGTGGAGAAAGAACAAACCCAGCATCACGATCAGCAGCCCAAGTCCAGGGCGGTATGTGGTGCGTGGCGAGATGCCGGCCAACCATACGCCACTGGTGCGGGTGCGAGAAGTTGATGATGCTGCCAGCCATGCTCGCAGCCTGCTGATCGATGCGCTGGAGCGGGCCGGGGTGAAGGTGAAGGCCTCCACGCTCGGTTCGCAGTCGATGGAGTCGTTGCCGACTTCCGAAGCAGTCGGTCAGTTACCGATGGTGACGGAACTCGTTTCCGCGCCGCTCTCTGAGCATGCCAGGCTGATTCTCAAGGTCAGCCATAATCTGCATGCCAGCACGTTGCCGTTGATCGTTGCTGCCCACCATCATCAGAAGTCGCTGGTGCAGGGGCTCAAGCACCAGGGTGCATCGCTCAAGAAGCTCGGCGTGCCGATGGAGGGGGTTTCCTTTGGAGGTGGAGCAGGGGGTTCTCGTTCAGACTATGCCAGCCCCAAAGCAACGGTCGCACTGCTGCAGGCAATGGCGAAGCGGCCCGATGGTGCTGCCTATCGGCATGCTCTCCCTATCGTTGGTGTGGATGGCACCCCAGCCGGGGCGGTCAATGCGGACAGCCCCGCCAAAGGAAAGTTCCAAGCCAAGACCGGCACGTTAACCTGGAACAATGGCCTAACAAGCAACGACCTCATGACCAGCAAGGCTCTTTCGGGGTATGGGGAGACGGCTTCGGGCAGGCAGGTCACCTTCGCCTTCTTTGTCAATAATGTGCCGGTGGGTGAGGACGGAACCTCTCAGGCCGGGCGAGATCTGGGTAAACTGTGTGAACTGGTGTATCGAAGCGAATAGCAGTCCATCGAGAGGGCGAGGTTCTTGCCGATCTGTTTTTTGCGATTGATTGAAGCTCGGCAGAAGCCTCGCCGTCCCAAGTGCAGCCCAGTCGGGCTAGACGTATTCTGCCAATGAGGTATAGAGGAAACCTGTGGGAAACGGGTAGAGGATACTCTGCGCTGAAAGCATGAGTGCGGTTCAAGGACGAACTGCACACGTCCTTCAGGGAGGAAGGCTCGATGTCACTGCGAATTATCCTGGCAATCATCTGGGTACCGATCGCTTCCGTAATTCTGTTGGCGCAAACGCCCACGGCTGAGGAACCGGCGGTGAAATACCCGCTCACCCCTCGGGAAGGTCCCTGGCTCATCCACGTTGCCAGCTTCCGGGGCGATCAGTCCCTGGAGTTCGCTCATCGGCTGGCTGAGGAAGTCCGTACCAAGCATCGTCTGCTCACCTTTATTTATTCGATGAACGAGGAAGACGCCAAGCGCGATCGCGAACAACTCAAGCAGTATCAGATGCAGTTCGTCGGCTCCGACAAGGTGTACGAGAGTAACGAACGACAGAAGTTCAAAACCGTGCGCATCGTGAAGGAATATTCGGTCTTCGTCGGCAACTATCCTGATATGGACAAGGCCCGTGAGCAGGCTGAGGTCATCAAGGCGTTTCCACCGCCAGCCAGCATCCCCTCTTACGGTGTACACCTTTATAAGGAGCCAACTGCCAAAGCTACCTCTGATCCGCAAAGTAGTGAAGTGGGCGGGCTCTTCCGAATGCGATCAACCGTCAAGACCGAAGAAGGCAAAAGGCTTGCCGAAACACAGGGCAATCCTTTTCGGCAGGCGTTCGTCGTGCGCAATCCGTTACAAGCCAAGTCAAAGGTTCCTACGGTCGTCCAACAGCAGGCACCAGTGGCGATGGACTCGTCGTGGCCAGGGCTCAATGAGAAAGAGAAATACTCAATCTTCACGTGTGCCAAACCATGGACACTGGTGGTCGCCAAGTTTGCACCTCCTACTGATGTACAATCGAGCATGAATAACAGTGTCGTGCAGACCGGAGCGGTGTCACCTGCCCAGAACCTGGGCAAGGGTCTCGAAGCCGCCGCCGAGACTGCCCGACAAGTGGCTGACCTCTTACGTGATGGCGGCAAAGGTTACGATGCCTACGTATTTCATACCCGGCAATACAGCCTGGTGACCGTTGGCGCCTTCGACAGCCGGTACGATCCCAAAATGGAACAAGCCTGGATGATTCTGAAAGACTTTGCTGAAAGTCAACAAAGCGGACCCTTCAGCCTGCTGCTAAAGTTGCCTTTGCCGATGCAGATACCAGGGCGATAGGCTCGAACTTTGATGTAGTGATCTGCATGTCAGCACGATGTCACTCATTGCACCGGCGAAGGGTACTTGTTAGGATCAGATAAAGCGTCAGGTGGGGAGAACAGTGAATGACCTTTGGTGATCAGGGAGGCACTGAACTGAGCACCCTCCGCGGGAGAGACTATCCCGGTGTGAGGCAGTTCAGCATCTTCCTCGAAAATCGTGTAGGGGCGCTGCTCGACCTGGTTCGCCGCATTGAAGCCTCCGGGAATCGCATCGTCGCCATGACGGTGGTCGATTCCGCTGACTGCGCCGTCATCCGTTTGATCCTCAGCGATCCGGAGCGCGGCACCGAGACGCTCAAGCTGGCCAAGCTTGCTTTCCTTGAGTCCAACCTGTTGCTGGTGCAGTTGCCTCCCGGCAATTCCCCACTCGGCAAGGTGTGCAAGGCTCTGCTGGCTGCAGAGATCAACATCCATTACGCTTACCCGCTCATGATCGGCAGCGCCAGCCATCGCCCGGTGCTGGCCATCCACGTGGACGATCAGGATACCGGCAGCCAGACATTGGAGCGCGAAGGTTTCACGGTGCTTTCCGAGGGCGATCTGGAAGCTGACTGATTTCCTGTGCTGCCTTCACCTTGCACGTAAATGCTCTTCATGACCACTCGAATGAACCATAGAACAAAGGAAGAGTAAGGCAATCACGAACTTCAGGGTTTTGTATTGAATCTCGCCGCTCTCTATGTGTATGCGGGCATTGTCAGCTGGATCTTCGTGACCGGCGTTGGTATTGTGCCGTTTGTTCCCGAAGAATTTGCTGTCGTCACTCTCGGCGTCTTGACGCACAAGTATCCCGATGCCATCTTGATCGTTGCCTGGCTGATTTGCGTCGCCGCGGTGCTGGGCACCGATCTGTTCCTCTATGCCGTCGGTCGCATTGGCGGACCCCGTCTCATGAACCGGCCGTTCGTACAGAAGTTCCTCAAGCCCGAACGCGTGCAGTTGTTCGCCCACAAGTTCCAGCAGCGCGGTATCTGGTTCATGTTGACAGCACGGCTCATTCCTGGCTGGCGTTCCGCCGTGTTCATTACTGCCGGCGTCATTCAATATCCGATAGGCAGGTTCTGCGTCGCCGATGCCATCTCAGCGGTGCCGCTGGTGACATTCTTCTTCTTCGGCGGGTATTTCGCAGCTGATACGATTATGGAGATCATTGCCAACATCCATCGGGCCCAGAACGTTCTCCTGCTCATTGCATTTGTGGGATTCCTGGTAGTGGCAGTAGTTCTCTACCTGCGCTGGATGCGTGCCCGGGAGAAAGAAGAAGAGGCTGAAGAAGCGATTGAACATGTCAAAATGGAAGAGGCACAGGCCCACAACACTGAAACAGGGCCGGTACCCGGGTTGATGGCTATTCCACCGTTAGCTGCCAGTGGGACGGAGGCTTCCGTCGGTCCGCAGTCGCAGTAGATAAGCTTTCCATTGCTGTTCACATTGTTCGATGGGCATGCCCACCAGTTTTTCAAAGCGTTTCACTTCATCGCCGCTGGCCGGTGCGCTGACGAACTCCACCAGGGCCGGGCTGCCGAGCAGTTTCAAATCAAACATCAGGAAGTGCGTCAGCGCCCAACTGGCGTTGTAGTGCCTGTCCGCATCGAAACTCTCCAGTGTATGCCTTACGAAGAACTGCTGTGGAGGAGCCTGGAGTATCTCCCTGATGGTCATGAAGCGGCCACGACGCACTTCGTCTTGAATCTCGAGCAGACGTTTTTCATCAATGCGGCCAATCTTGAGTTGATCGACTTCGACGAATGCGCTCTCGTAGATCTGGGCCAGGCCTTCGTTGAGCCAGCGCGGTACATAGTAGGTTGTCGAAGGAAAAACCCATTGGTCGAGATAAGCATGAAAAGCTTCATGATAAAGAATCGAGTAGAACGCCGCTTCGATCCTGGCAAAGGCGGCTTCATTCTCGGTATGCAGGGTCTGCAGTTGATAAGTGAGTTGCTGAATTTGTTTCGTAAGCAGAGCAGGGGGCTGGCCGCTGTAGTGCTTCTCCAGCTTCTTCTTTTGGTCAGTGAGCTCCTTGAGCTGTTGCTGGTGCTTGAGTTTCAGTTCTTCCAATTGTCGTACCTGGTTCTCCAGATCAGAACCAACGAGAATCTCATCGGCTTTGGCGTCGTACACTGCCGGGTTCAGTATCGAGATGCCTTTCTTCTCCTGCCAGGCACGATACTCGGCAAGCGTATGGAAGAGGATAATACGGACAGGCTTCTTGGGCTGGTGACGCTGGCCGAGGGTGTTGACGTAGGCCCCGAAGATTTCATCGAGCCTGACGGCAACCAGCCTGACAAGGCTTTCCTGAGCATTGGAAAGCAGTTCGAAGTAAAGGCCCTGATATAACAGAGCGTTGCCGCCGCCTTCGATCCAGGGGGCTGGGAGCAGGGGAAGCTGCTGAACCTTTGTTGCTTCCCGCTTCTTGCTGGTTTCAATCTTGTTGAAATGTTCCCTGGCCAGCGTGCGACCAGGCTCCTTTGCTTTGCTGATGCCGGCAATTTCTGTGCGATCGTAGATCACCTCAAATACCAAGGTGCGAACACCTGGCTTACTGGCGAGAAACCGAAAACGAATGTACTGCGTGGCTTCTTCCACCACCACACCTTCCACCCGGCTGCCATTGTGGAGGGTGAGTTGATCAAACTCGAGCCTGGGGGTCGGGCTTTCCTGGGCAATGGACGAGGCGATCAACAGGCAGAAAAGAACCAATGAAAGCAACACACCAACACCACGGCAGCCTAAAGCGCAAGCGAGGGAGTACCTTGCGGAGATATGCATGTGCCTCTTCATCTCACTTCGCAGCTCCGATGCAAAAGAGATGTTCCTGTCCACGAACATAGAGCCTGCCATCCGCCAGCGCCGGCGAGGCGAGGACGCCTTCGCCGAGCTTGAGCCGTCCGATATTCTCATACTTCTTTGGACTGGCGGTAAACACAAAGAGTTCCCCCTCCTCGTTGATGCCGATCACTTTGCCATCAACGAGCAACGGCGAGGAGGTGAAGTTACCTGCCAGCCGCTGTGTCCAGCTTGCTTTGCCCGTCTTGAGTTCGAGACAGCCCGCCACGCCTTTGTCAGCGACATAGTAGACCTGGCTGTTCTGCTCCAGGAAACAGGTAACATAGGGAACATCACGGCGCAGTTGCCAGAGCAGGTGCGGTATCCGATCTTCGGTCGTATCGCCTTGAGGTAACTTGACCGCAATCGTGTCTCGATCGCCTCCGCCATCTCCGGCGGAAGCCAGCAGGATATTGCCAGTACTGAGCACCGGCGAACTGACACTGCGCAGGGGCTTGGTTTCAAACGGCCAGGACCAGTTCCAGTTGGGATGCCCGGTCGCCAGATCATAGCCGGTCAGCCCCGCAGTGCTGGAGACGATGACTTCATTACCTTGATGACTGGATCGTACCAGAGGTGTGCAGTAACTTGCGCGAAAGTGCTGTCGTTTCTGTGTCCACAGCACTTTGCCGGTCCCGGCATCGACACAGAAGACTTCCGCATGAGTGTCGCCATCGCTGACAGCAATCACCTTGTCTTGAGAGACGATGGGAGAATAGCCTGCTCCATGCTGACTTTCGTGTTTGCCCAAAGGCACCGTCCAGAGAGGTTTGCCATCGGTGCATTGGTATGCAGCCAGACTGACAGCCGAGCCATCCCAGTGACAGAAGTAGACCCGCTGCCCGTCGCAGGCTGCGGTACCGGAAGCCAGCGAGTTCTTCTTGTGCATCGCAGAACGCTTACCTGCGATGGACTGTTTCCACAAGAGGCTGCCATCGCTGCCGCTCAGGCACATCACCAGTCGTTCCTGGCCACTCTTGTCGGCAGCCTGAAGATAGACGCGGCCATTGTCAATGACCGGGGAACCGTGGCCTTCACCAGGCAACGGCACCTTCCACAGCATGGCCTTCTCGTTCCAGTCTACCGGCCAATTCAGGCCAATACCCTGGCCGGAACCGTTGGGCCCACGGAAGCGGGGCCAGGAATGGGTCGCATTCTCCGGGGGTGGCGCAAACAGAAACGCAAGCAGAACGACAGCATGCATGGGCATCACTCAGGAAGATGACTCTCAACTACTTCATCATGGAATAGGCGGTGGGATCGAGCCAGATAGTCTCGATCTTTGAGACGATCTTGCCATCTGCTTCGGAGGCGTCCCGAGCCTTGATCCAGGCGGGATCAGCGACGAAGGCCTTCCAGCTTGCTTCAGCAGCCTTGCGGTTCTTGTGAGCCACCAGGTAGTAGAGCTTCTTGTTGGCGTCTTCGCCCTGGGGCTGCCAGAAGCCGATCAACGTCATGCCATGCTTGGTCAAAAGGCCATTGGTATGGTCCTTGAAGCGGGTATTCATGGCATCCATGCGGCCAGGCAGCACGGAGTAGATACGCAGCTCAAAGACGCGGTTGGCTTCTTCAAGATGTTTCGCCCACAGGGTTTGAGCGCCCCAGCCTAGGACTATCGCCAGCATCAGGGAAGAAAAGATCCATGCTCGCTTCATTGTCTACATGCTCCAAAAGGGAAATACGGAATATCCTCCCAGTGTACTTGATGGAGCAAGGCGAAGGCGAGGAGATTTTAGAGCAATTGGCGCACGCGCTCAGCGACTACTCATCTTTCTTGCCGAGGAATCGGCTGAGGATACCACTGCGGCGAGGGGTGTCTTCGCCCTCCGGGGCACGGCGATTGATGGCGGGCAAGTTGGGAAGTGGAGCAGGGCCGCCGGTAGGAGACTGGTAGGTCGGCGTAGTGCCTCCAGGGGTCAAGAGGCCTGCCGGATCTCTGCGAAGTTCATCCCGTAGACGACGGAGTGGCGACATGTCATTCTGCGAGCTTTTCTCAATAGTCTCCAGTTTGAGCTTCAGTTCGGCCATGGTGCGCTTCAGTTCATTGCGTTCCCTGGCTATCTCAGCGCGTTCTCGGGCCATACTCAGTTCCAGTTGGCGGAACTGCCCTTCCATCGACTGCCGATCCTCTTCCAGCGTTTCGCGTTCTCGTTCCAACTCGCCGTGCAGAGCGATGAGTTCTTCTTCAGAGACTCCGGACGATTGCTTGGCCTGCAACTCGTCAATGACCTTTTCCATCTCGCGAATCTGTTCCGACTTCTCTTCGAGCATCTTTTCGACGTCAGCATCCCGCTTGAGAACCTTGACAGCTTCTGCTTCGAGTTGAGTAATGCGACGTCGTGCCTCCTCGCCAAGCTGCCGGAGTTGTGCGTTCTCGTGTTTCAGCCTGGCGACTTCGTCGGAATCGAGGCAAATGTTAAGTTCAGACTTGGGCTTGTTCTCGCTGATGTCTACTTTCGATTGGATACGATTCAATCGTGCTTCAAATTCATCTTCGGACTCCCACTTTTCTGCGGGGGGGGGAGTATCAAGAACAATGTTGGGTGAACTCTTGACTGCCATGGGAACATCCTGAAATGAATCAGATGCAGGGTACTACCAGTATAACTCGCAAACTCTGTCGGCGTTGGCAGTATCAAGCAAATATTTGGCTCAAACTGTGTAGCGCTGAGAAAGTTAGCTGTAAATCGTGAACGGGAAACAGCTCTATTCGGCTGCTGTCTGAGAATCTGCCGGCTTCGATTCGATCGGGCTGGCTGGCGGAGCGACATGCTCAGTGACCGGAAGAGGCGTTCCGGTCGGCTCGTCGTCGGATTTTTTCGTCTCAAAGAGTGCCTTCAGTTCACCAAAGGTACGAAGGGGCGCTTTTCCGGCCAATGCCGCCTCGGTAAGTTTGGGCTTGGGCTTTTCCTTACGCTTGACTGGAGGATGAGGCGGTTCGGGCGGGTGTTGTGGAACCGATCCTTCGTTCGAGCCATGACGAGGCGGCATACGGCGTCCACCGCCAAAGCGTCCGCCACCGCCCTGGTGTCTGCCCTGGCCACGTTGATCCTGACCGCGCTGGTCAAATCGGCGTTGCCCCTCTCTGTGTTGACCTTGTTGCGGTTCATTACCAGTTGGTCTGGGGCCATCCGGCCGAGGCCCGCGCGGTGGACGATCTTGACGCTGTTCACGACGGAACGGCTGGCCACCCTGTTCCTGACCCTGAGCGTAAGGGTGACGTTCATGTTGCTTGCGTTCGGTACCCGGAGCAATCATGGTCAGCGAGACGCGGCGTCGTTCCATATCGACAGCCATCACCCAGACACTGACAATGTCGCCAACGGAAACAATGTCGTATGGGCTCTTAATGAACTTGTTGGCAAGCTGACTGATGTGAACGAGGCCTGAATCCTTGAGACCAACATCGACAAAAGCGCCGAAATCGACCACGTTCTGTACGGTGCCCTTGAGTTCTGACCCTGGCTTCAGGTCTTCAATCTGAAGGATGCCCTTCTTGAAGATCGGCTCCGGCAACTCAGAACGAGGATCGCGACCGGGCTTAACGATAGCATCGATGAGGTCGTGCAGTGTCGGCAGGCCGATGCCCAGTTCGGTGGCTATCGTCTCGGCGGGCAGAGCAGCGAGCTTGCTCTTGAGTTCAAGGAGAGCGGCACCATCGGAAAGCACAGCAGGGGTCAGGCTGACTTTTTCCAGCAACCTGGCAGCAGCACCGTAACTTTCGGGATGGATCGCCGAGTTATCAAACGGGTTCTCAGCATTGGGGATTCGGAGAAATCCTGCTGCCTGGGTGTAGGTAATCTCGCCAATGCCGGGTACGGCACGCAGTTCTTCACGAGACTTGAACGGTCCCTTTTCCTTGCGGTAATCGACGATGGCGTGCGCCCGCAATTGATTGAGACCCGCGACATAACGGAGCAGGGGAGCGCTGGCGGTGTTCAGATCGACGCCGACGTAGTTCACGCACGATTCAACAACACCTTCCAGCGATTCCTTCAGGCGCTTCTCGGCAATGTCGTGCTGGTAGAGGCCAACGCCCAGGTTCTGCGGATCGATCTTAACCAGCTCACTGAGCGGGTCGACCAGTCGGCGACCGATGGAGATGGTGCCACGTGCTGTCGCATCGTGACTGGGAAACTCTTCACGGGCAATCGGGCTGGTGGAGTAGTGACTGGCTCCCGCCTCATTGACGATGATGTAAGCCACGCCAGGAAGTGCCTCGGCAATAGCGGCGGCGACCAGTTCTTCCGTCTCCCGGCTGGCCGTACCATTGCCAATAGCGATGACGTTGCACTGATGCTGCCTGGCGAACTCGATCAGTTTGGCCCGAGCCTCCGCTTTGCGAGTAGCTGCGACTTCGGCGGTGGCATCGATGGAGGCAGATGCTGGTTCAGCCGCAGGGACATCGACAGCAACCGGTGCCGCCTCGGCGGCAGGCGCTTCAGCGACGGGGGGTTCACTTTCCACAGATGCCGGTGTTTCGGGTGCAGCAGCTTCGACGGCAGGCGCAGCGGCGTCTGCAACAGGTTGAGTTGCCGGTGCGGTTGCTACTTCTGCCTTCTCTTCTTTGCCCTTCTTGTCCTTCTTCTTTTTCTTTTCCCACTTGGGCTGGTTCGATCCGCCGAAGGGATAGATCGTGGTGGTATCGAGCAGGTTGCCTGTTTCATCCAGCGCAGCCAGCTTGCAACCGGTACGGTAGGCAGGATCAATGCCTAAGATACGCTTGCCATGAACCGGCGGCTGGAGCAGCAGACGACGTAGATTGCGGGCGAAGACTACGATGGCGTGGTCTTCGGCACGCTCGGTCAGGTCGCGGCGGATTTCCCGTTCGATGCTGGGAGCCAGGAGTCGATTGACCGCATCCTGAGCGAACCCGGAGATCAGCCCGGCATGAGGATGTTCGTGCAAGGGTAGCCGATCCAGCGCATAGCCATGCAGCCGAACCAGATCCGCGTCGAACTTCGCCTTGAGGACGTTTTCCCGTTCGCCTCGATTGATGGCAAGGATACGGTGAGGAGGAATTTGCCGGGCTAGTTCATTGTAAGTGAAATAGTCCTTGAACTCGATGCCTTGTCCCTCGGCCACATTGTCGTTCTTAGTGACGACAAGCCTGGCTGTATCCCAAAGGAAGCGGCGACCGAGATCACGTACTTCAGGGAGCTCAGCGATCTGCTCAGCTAGAATGTGACCCACGCCGGTCAGAATGTCTTCAGCGGTGTTGAGGCCCTTTTCAGGATTGAGTAACGTCGGAAGGAGTTCCGTCAGGTTGCTAACGACCGGATCACGGTTCCAAATAGACGCAGCCAGTTCACCCAAACCTTTTTCTCGGGCAGCGGCGGCGAGCGACTTCTTCTTGGGCTTGTAGGGCAGATACAAATCTTCGAGCCGCTTGGGATGATCGCAGTGCAGGATGGCTTCCCGCAGTTCATCAGTAAGCTTGCCCTGGGTGGTGATATTGCGGAGGATGGTCTGCTTCCGTTCAGCCAGGGTGCGTTGTTGCTGTACGCGCTTTTGAATTTGACGAAGCACATCTTCATTCAGGCCGCCGGTACGTTCCTTACGGTAGCGGGTGATGAAGGGAATGGTATTGCCTTCATCGAGTAGATGCACCACCGCGTCGACCTGCACTTTGCGTATCTGCAGGTCCTGAGCGATGCGACCCAGATCAAAATGAACAGTAACTTCGGGAACAGCAGGCAGGACTGCTGGGCTGGGAGCAGTTACCGTCTCAGTTGGTGACTCCTGAGCAGCTCCTGGCGTATCGACAGAGGGCGCGGCAAGGACAGGCTCCGACGGCGTGGCAGAGTTGCTGTCGGGAGGAATCGGGGGCGCAGCCTCGGTCTCATTCAGGGGCGCGTCGTTCGTGATCATGCCAGCGTGCTCAGGGAAAATAGGGGATGCCTCGCAGTCACCTTACGGCCATGCCGTCGGTTCTTTTGGTTACGGGCATCCTGTTTGCGGTTTACGTCACTGTGATGTTACGGCATGAAGTATCATTGTCAAAGCATAAAACCCCGCTTTTATACTCAAACTCGTACTCTTCATTTTCTTCCGCGTTCCACCAAACGTAGCGAGCGTTCGACGAACCGAATCCAGAGAGGTTCGTTCAAGGGTTTTTGAGAATCATTCCAGGTGAACGAAAAAGCATACCAATCAGAATTAGAACGTAACTGCCCCAGCAGCGAGAGATTCAGCACGCCTACTTCAGCGCCTCCTTTGAAGCCCAGGTACTTCCAGGCAAAGTCATCGATGTCAAAGGGCCTGGTGATGGCGAGCAAAGGTAAGACTTCACCATGCACCGGTGATTGCCGTAATCGATCCATCAGTCTTGCCAGGTCTTCGGTGCAAAAGAACCATTCAATTTGATCGATGTTCTGGGGGACATCGGGTACGCGCGGCGTCCGGAGGGGAACCTTGGCCAGTTCAGACAGATAGTCTCGCTTGTTTCCGGGTGTGCGTTCCAGGAACGATTGAGCCTCTTGCGGTGTCAGGACGAGTTTCAACTTGAACAACTCATTGGTGCGTAGGAAGGGTTGATTGCGCTCCGGGTGGAGTATGTTCACTTTCTTTTGATGTTCTTCGAGGGCTTCACGACCCAAAGTTAGCATGAGATGATCTGCGGCAGTGTTGTCGCTCCGTGAAAGCATCAGCGTGGCCAGGGTATGCAAGGTCACCGGGCTACCAACCGGCCAATCCTGCAACTGGCCGGAAGGAAGTGATCGTGCCTCTTCACGCAGCGTGACCAGGTCACTCCATTTACGTTTCCCTGCTGCAATGTCGTCGCACAAAAGACTAAGTATCAGCAGCTTGAGCGATGACCCCACCGCCAGCGATTCTGTGGCATTGCGCGAGAAGAGCTTCTCGATCTTTGTTGTCAGCTTCCAGACGCTGACACCATTCTTTCCAGGCAGCTTGGCCAGGTCGCTCTCAAGTTTGGCCCAGGTGTCGTCCGCCATATCAATGGGGTTGAACAGGACGTAATTAATACGAGACTGCGGTCCTGTTTCCAGCCTCACGATGACTCGCATCCGCTTGTCACCCTCACCGATCAACTCCAACTCCCCCGACCAAGGATCGGTGATCCTGCAGATACGAACGCGCTGAATCTCCCCGAGTTGTTTGCCGTTGTACTTGAGCCCTTCGATGAGTTTCTCACGGGGGACCACTTGGAAAAAGTCGGGGGTGAACCATTGCAAATCGGCTTCATCAAATTTGTTATGAAGCGTCTGTAGCCGAGTGCCTGCCTGCCTCATCCGGTATTCCGCAGAGTGTTGAGCATATAGCGGAATAGCCAGCAAGAACATCAAACCAAGGCAACCTATATTACGCATTTTCTCAGTACCCTCATTGTTTCTCTTTCATTAACTCGTGCCTTCTTAAGCAGCGTAAGGTTTGCGGACGATACCTGCAATGCGGGTTATTCCGATTGGGTAAGACATCGGGCTTACTTTTTTCAAGGATGGGGCATGCAGGCTCGAATTACAAGCCGTTCGCAACACCGTGCCTGTCCCGGGTTGTGCTGGTTAGTTATTCTCTTCCTGGGAACCCTACTGGGTACGGGGTGCACACGCGAATTCTTCCGTGACCGGGCCGATACCGATGTGGATCGATTGCTTTCTCAAAAGTCAGACGATGATCGCTGGCCCCTGATCAACTACTGGATTTATCCCCATCCTCTAGCTCGTTTTGCTGACTTCGATCCACCCGATACACCCTCAATGCCGCCTGATGATCCAGCTGCGTGGTTCACTGCGCCCCGCCCGCAGAAGCCGAGCAAGGTTGGTTACACCGAAGGCACCGGCTACCTCGATCTGTTAGCTCAGTTTGACGCCATCAACCGGGCTGTCGATGCCGAGAAGGATAAACAGAACAACGAGACAAAACCTGTACAGCCCGCAGCTATGGCGCCTACTCGGCAACCGTATCGCATTGATCTCGATCAGGCTTTGCAACTGGCTGTGATCAACAGTCGTGAGTTTCAGACACAACGTGAAAACCTCTACCTGGCTGCACTCCCCGTCACGACGGAGCAGTTCAATTTTCTGCCACAGTTCATGGCCACTCAACAGGCCATCAGGCAGTGGACGGCACAGGAATCTGACTATGGCCCGACGAATCAGTGGGAGCTGAACTCGGCTGCAGGCGTGGGGATGAACTTTGTAACAGGCGCGTCGTTGCTTTTGAAACTGGCCAACCAGACGATCATCGATGTATCAAGCAACAAAGGACCGACGATCAGTACCTCGAACCTGGTGTTTGATATCGGGCAACCATTTCTGCGTGGCGGCGGACTGGCAGTAGCCCTCGAGCCGCTCACTCAGTCTGAACGGGATTTGCTCTATGAAGTGCGGCGCTTCGCCCGATTCAACAAGGAGTTCTTCGTGCAAATTGCCGGCGGTCCTGGCGTCGGCGCACCGGGACTGGCTGCCAGCCTGGTACAAAGCACGTTTCTCTCCTCAGGAAATACCGGTACTATCCGTGCTACCGCCACCGTGGTCGGCTATCTGCCCACTGTCCTGCGAAAGCTGAATATTGAACTGCAATATCGCAATATTGACGACCTGGTCGAACTCCTCAAGTTCTACCGCGAGTTTGCCAAAGGAGGCGGCTTGTCGCCCTTGCAGGTCGATCAGGTTGAACAACAACTCCTCGATGCCCGCACACAAGTGTTGACCCAGGAAGTGGCTTACCTGGATTCCATCGAACAATTCAAACTGCAGCTGGGGTTACCCACCGATCTGCCCCTTGAACTGAATGCTTCCGCTCTGGAAGATCTGCGCGAGCAGATGTTTCGCTTCCAGAAACTCGAAGAGAATGCCCGTCGAATCGGCGAGGCATTTACCAAACTGGAATCTCGCGAAGACGGTACCGGCGTCCTGCGCCGGGAACTTCACTCATTGATTCAGACTGCTCCACTCACGAAAGAGACTGCTTTTGCCGGGAACTTTGCTGAGCGTCTCGCTCGCTGGCGTATCCTTAATACCACGGTAGTTGAAAAGAGCTCGGCCATCAGTGGAACAATGGCCGTCCTGGGACAATTGCCCGGCCTCAATGGAGCTGCAGCGTTTGCCACCATAGCCCAGGCCATGACACCCCCGCTACTGTCGCAGCAGATGCTGCGGAACAGTCTGATCGATTCGCGAGATGATCTGGTCGATCAGGAAAAACCTGTACCTCCTGAACTGGATGTGAAAATCAAGCGGGCGCGACGAGGCTATGAATTGGGCGCCCTTGATGAACTACTCACTATCTTCCAGCACAGGCCCTGGCTGGTGGAGAAAACCGAACGTGAACGGAAGGCTGCTCAAGACGTGATCTTCCGACAAATCGAAGCTCATTTATCTCTGATTCTTGACGAGGCTCGTGAAGAACGGCAACAGGCTTACGATAAACTCTGGCCGCAGTTGCCGGCCTCGAAGCTTTGCGGGCGTGATCTGCTGCGATTAAATCTTGATGAGGCTCAGGACTTCGTAGGCCAAGTGGCCCTGGAAAATCGGCTCGATTTAATGAATCAGCAAGCTCTTCTCGCCGATTCATGGCGAATTATTGCCGTGTTCGCAAATTCGTTGATGGGTACCTTCGATGTACGCTATAATGCCACTATGCTTGCCCCGCCTTCGATGGCAATCGGTCAAGGCTTCAATTTCGATGGCAACAACACCCGCCATCAAATTATCTTCAATACTGAACTCCCTCTAGTTCGCCGTATTGAACGAAATAACTATCGGGCCTCCCTGATCGTATACCAGCGACAGCGTCGCAACCTGCAGGCGGTCCAGGATACGATCATGCTGCAGGTGCGATCGCGAGTTCGACGACTTCAACAGTTGGAGGAGACTTACAAGATTCAGCAACGGGCCTTGTTGCTTCTCTACTCGCAGGTTAATCAAGCACGAGAGCAGTTGCAGGCCCCCCCCGATCCGGGCGTAACACGAGACACTGCCGCATCGGCGGGCACGGCGACTCTCCAGTTGTTACAGGCGCAGCGAGGCGTGCCGCAGGCCCAGACTAGTCTCTACACGACCTGGATTAATTACCTTGTTACCCGCATGGAACTTTACCGCGATTTGGAACTGATGCAGATCGACAGCCGAGGAGTCTGGATTGATGACCATAGCAGCCCAACCGTCCGTTGAACACACCGACCATCAAGTTCCCGACGAACTGAAAGAGCGTCTTGCCACCCTGGATGACCCGGCTGTCGTCCCGCCACGCATCAAGCGGAGTTGGACACCGGTTATCCTCGGCATTCTGGTACTCGGCATCGTGGGAGCATGCAGTTATTGGGGCTGGCAACATTACAACGCCCCTGAAGGCCCCCCCAAGAACCTGGAAACCCAGGCACTCACCAAGGGTGACATGGTGTTGACCTTTGTCGAAAAAGGCGAGTTGGAAGCTGCCCGCAACACGGAAATCGTCTGCCAGGTGCGCGCGAGCGGTCGTGGCAGCACTGCCGCGACCTCCATCAAATGGGTCATCGACGATGGCAGCAAAGTGAAAAAGGGCGACCTACTCATGTTGCTGGAAGACGCCAGTCTTCGAGAACAGCTCAACAATCAACATATCGTTGTGGAAGAAAAGAACGACCTTTATGAGCAGGCCAAGGCCAACCTGAAGATTGTGGAGAACGAAAACCGCTCCGCGGAACTGACCGCCCTCAGCAACTTCAAGATCGCGGAGATTGATCTTGAGAAGTTCCGCAAGGCCGAGAAGCAGCAGAAACAGTTCGATATCGATTCGCGCATCAAACTTGCCACCGCTGATCTCATTCAATGGCGTGATAAGCTTGGCTGGTCGAACCGCATGTTTGTGCGTGGGTACCTGAGCGCCAATCAGAAGCTCAATGATGAAACGCGTCTCGATCAGGCCAACGTCAATCTCGATAAGTTACAGAAGGAATACGATACGCTTCAGTTCGATAACCGCCGGCAGGAACTCGATCTGAAGACCAAGCTCGATCAGGCCAAGCTTCAGGTAGAGATTGCCAAAGAGAACTCGGAATCAAAACGTGCACAGGCCCAGGCTAAGTTGACCTCCGCTGAACTGATCCTCAAGCAGGAATCGCAAAAGCGTGACGACTTCGAGCAGGATGTTCGCAACTGCAAGATCTTCGCCCCACACGACGGCATGGTCATCTACTTTATCCCGGAGTCGGCCAGATTCGGCGGCTCATCGCAGACTACGCCCATTGAAGTCGGCTCGCCGGTTAAAGAAGGTCAGAAGATGATGCGCATCCCCAACTTGAACCGGATGATTGCCCGTGTCAAAGTTCATGAATCCATCGTCACCAAGCTCCGAGGCGACACGACGGCGCCTACCGGCTTCGGCACGTTCTACGATGTTGGCCAAGTCGTCATGCACTGGGGACACCTCATCCATGCTCATGCCGTTCCCGGATTGCATACCGCACTGCCCAGTTTTATGCCTGGACTGATCATTCAGCGTGAAATCAAAAGCGATCTGGGGCATCTCGACGAAGAAGTCACCGAATATGGAATGGGGGCCAGCATCAAGATCGCCTCGCTGGAAAAACCTCTCCCCGGGCGCGTGAAGATGGTCTCCTCAGTAGCCTCCTCCACCGATTGGATGTCTGCCGACGTGAAAGTCTATCAGACTGTGGTATCTATCGATGAAACTCCTGAAATTCTGAAACCGAACATGAGCGCTGAGGTTACAGTGAAAATCGATGATCGCAAAGGTGTTCTACAGCTTCCGATTCAGGCTGTGTTGGAATCAGGGGGCGAGAAGTTCTGCTATGTGAAGACTGACAACAGTATCGAAAAGCGGATGGTGAAAACCGGACTGAACAACTACAAGTTCGTCGAAATCCTTCCTGAGTCCAAAGTCAAGGAACATGACCATATTGTGCTCAATGCGCGGTCTTATGCAGAGAAGGTCAATGATCTCAAGGGTAACGTGAAAATCGATCCTTCAAGCAATATTCGTGACCGAGGCAACCGCAAGGGCCCTGGAAAGTTGCCTGGCAAGGTGGCGAAGGGGCCTGAAAAGGTCACCAGCACAGCTCCAGAGAAGACGGCTCAGCAGACTGACTCGACAGAACCTGCGGGCAAGAACTCTCCCAAGGAGCGAAGCGCCAAGGGTGCCGGCAACTGATGTCCGCCATCGCTCGAGTTGTGAATCTGCAAAAAACCTATCAGATGGGTTCGGAACTTGTGCATGCGCTGCGTGGAGTCAGTATCGACTTTGAAGAGGGAGACTTTGTCGCCCTGATGGGGCCCTCCGGTTCCGGCAAATCCACTCTTCTAAACCTGCTCGGCTGCCTGGATCGTCCCTCCTCCGGCCATTACTACCTGGCCAACCAGGACGTTTCACGGATGGACGACGATCAACTTTCCGATGTTCGCAGCAAGTATCTGGGGTTCATCTTCCAGGCATACAATCTGATCGCCCAATACACAGTCATCGAAAATATTGAAGTGCCGTTGCTCTATCAGGGCAAGGTCAATGCTCAGACCAGAGCACGCTGCGTCCGACTGGCCGAGATGGTGGGTTTGGGAAAAAGATTGGATCACCGGCCTCCGCAGCTCTCGGGCGGCCAACAGCAGCGTGTCGCCATTGCTCGTTCGTTGATCAATGATCCACACATCATCCTGGCAGATGAGGCGACTGGAAATCTGGATACCAAGACCTCCGAAGAGATCATGACCATGCTGCTGGGTCTTAATGAAATGGGCAAAACCATTATCATGGTTACGCACGAAAACGATATTGCCGAGTGGGCACGCAGGGTGATTCGATTGCGAGACGGGCATATTGAGAGTGACGTTCGCAATAAGTCTATCCCTCCCCGCCACGTCAAAGGAGCGGTAGCCTAGCATGCTCAACGATTCCATCGATTATCTGATATCGTTTCTTCTTGATTACTGGCCCTACCTTCTAGGGGTTGGCCTGTTCGTCGTACCTGCCATTCTTGCCTTAACCCCCATAGGCGGCCCTAAACTACGTCGCAGCTTTGTAACGGCCGTTCGGAACCTCTGGCTGCACAAGCTCCGCTCGTTCCTTTCCGTGTTGGGCATCATCATCGGGACAGCCTCGGTCATCGCCCTGATGGCATTCGGTGAAGGTTCGATGCAGGATGCGCTTGACGATATTATGCGTCAGGGAGCCACCAATATCATTGTGGTGAGCGTGAAGCCAGCCGATGGAGCAACGTCTAATCGATCTTTCGTCGCCAAGTATGGGCTGACCTACCAGGACTATGAACGCTTTCGAACGACGATTCCGAATCTGGTTAGCGCTCCTCTGCCGGTTCGATCTTTTGACGCCGTGGTGCGCCCGGTAACAGAGAGCAAGGTTCTTCGCTCCCGAGTCGTGGCCACCACGCCTCATTATGCCACCATCTACAAGCTTGGTGACATGATCGCAGCGGGGCGATTCATCGTCGAAGCTGATGAATCACCCGTCCCACGCAACATTTGCGTGCTTGGCTCAGAGGTGGCGCGAACTCTCTATCCCGGTGAAGATCCCATCAACAAAGTGATCCGTTTTGAAGGCAAGAACCCGGCATTCACCATTGTCGGCGTTCTCAAGGATCGTTCCCCCTCGACCAGCGGCCCCGATATCGAGAAATATGATACCGACATATACATTCCACTGGTCTCCAGCCGGGCATTGCTGGGCGACACAACTTTTCTCCGCAGCAGCGGCCAACGTGGGGCGGAACAAGTACAACTCAGCCAGATCATCATGACCGTGGAAACGATGGAACAAGTCCGGCCCACGGCTGAGATTGCCGGCATGCAGCTTGATTTGTTTCATGACGCAGCGAAGAAAGACTGGAACGTGAAAGTCCCTTTGGACAAATTGGAAGATGCTGAACGCACCCGAGACCGTTACCGCCGTCAGATGGCTATGATCGCCGGCATCTCGCTTCTCGTGGGCGGCATCGGCATTATGAACATCATGCTGGCGACGGTAACCGAACGCACCCGGGAGATAGGCATCCGCCGTGCTCTGGGAGCCAAGCGTAGCGATGTCACCTTCCAGTTTCTGGTGGAGGCATTGGTGCAGACGACGCTGGGCGGTTTGATAGGCGTCGGTTTTGGCTTTTTGATCATCTGGCTCGCCCCCCCCATTGGCCACTACTTTAGCAATCACCTGCCGACCAAAGTGCATCAGCCTAGCGTCTTCATGGCCTTCTTCGCTGCGGTAGTGGTGGGCGTTCTCTTCGGCTGGTATCCCTCACGTCGTGCTGCCCGGCTTGATCCCATCGAAGCACTTCGACATGAATAGTCTTCTGACCCTTCTTGGATACCTCTGGGCAGCCCCTGTCACGGTATTGGGGCTGTTCCTGGGTTTGCTCACGCTCGTAACTGGCGGCCGGGTGCAGATTGTGCAAGGCGTGGTCGAGTTTTGGGGTGGGATGATGAAATGGTTCTTGAAACATCATCTGCTGGCTAAGAATGCCGCTGCCATGACGTTGGGGCATGTCGTCTTCGGCCAGACCCGTGACGACCTTGATTTTGCCCGGGAACATGAACATGTGCATGTCAACCAGTTCGCCCGCTGGGGAATATTCATGGCCCCCGCCTACCTGGGATGCAGCCTGTGGCTTTGGTTACGGGGAAAGAACGCCTATTATGACAATCCTTTTGAGAAGGAAGCATATCGTATAGCTCCTTGACCGAACCAGGATACTCTTCACAGTGTCCACTCCAGTAATTCCGCATGTACCAGCTGACACTCTTGATAACCACACGGAGCGAAACAAGAGCCGATTGACAAGACCGGCTTGGCATTTAGAATTGGATTCGTATTCTAGCAATCCGCGCGCGTATAGCTCAGTTGGCTAGAGCGCAGCTCTGATAAAGCTGAGGTCCTTGGTTCGAATCCAAGTACGCGCATTGGCTGGAAGAGCCTACGGGTTTATCCCGTAGGTTTTCACTCGGGGGGCGTAGCTCAACTGGGAGAGCACTAGCTTTGCAAGCTAGGGGTTAGGGGTTCGACCCCCCTCGCCTCCACTCAAATACGACTGCATTTCTAGGGTATTCTGTACTTTCTGATATTAGGACAATTGCGTAGGGTTTTGCCCTAAGAAAATTTAGGACAAAATGGATGGCAGTTCCAAGAATTGAGGGGTTTGTAGCTGCCTTTTGATCGTCGATAGGAATACCGATTTATGGCCCTTCCATCCCGTGTTGAATCGTTTTTCAGCCAACTTAACCAACTCAATACAGGTGCGGAGCAAATTGCCTACGTCTTGGAACACAAGCCATCGGAACACGAATGGATTGATTACAAACAATGCTGGATGAAAAACGCAACGGAGTTCGACAGAGACAAGATTCAGGAAGCATGGTCAGAATACTTATCAGCTTTTGCCAACACCGAAGGCGGACTGCTCATTGTCGGTATTCGTACAACTTCCAGAGACACCCCTGGCGAAGTTGTACCAGTTCAATCACTGTCCGAACTGCAAGCCATTCTGACTAAGCAGATTCACGTTGCCAACGATCCACCCGTTCAAGGTGTCCGATACTTACCGATTGAAACCGCTGGCCCAGATAAGGGTGTGTTGGTTTGCTATGTTCCTCTCAGTCCACATCGGCCACACCGCAGAGAATTTCCTGGATCGGCCAAAACCTATGTCATGCGTGCTGGCGAGTCATGCAAGGTAATTCCGCATTCGATGCTGAAACAAATGTTCTATCCGTTTACCAAGGTTGATCTTGACTTGATACAGAACACAGTCATGCGAGTGAAAAGCGATGCCTCGGTAGAGTTTTCGATGATCTTAGTTCTTCAGAACAAGGGGACGGCAACGGCACACGAGATACTTGTTGTTTTGGAATCCAATGCCCCTGTCAATCTCGTGAATTCCCATTCAGAGTCAGGATTTAGGCTAGATGCTGTTGTTCATGCTCAACTTGCAATGCTACAAGGAAAAGCGCATGCTTACTTGAGTCGCCCTTTGCATCCAGAAGCCGAGATCGAGTTTTCGGTAAAGAATAAGAGACTCGAAACACAAGGGCTTCAATTTCAAAGCATTGATGGACGTAGTGGAGTGCGGCCAAATCTCAGATATGGGTTTAATCTCAAGTTCCATTTATTTGCTCAAAATGCCAAGAGGAAAACAATCGTGTTTAACTACGAAGAGGAGGCCATCAACGATTGGTTTTGCATGGATCGAACAACAATTGACTATGTGCCTAAGAAAACTGTCGTAGAAGATGAATGAGCATGACGGGAGCGTAGTGCCGCTTGTAGCTGATGTCCAGAAATCAGCAGGGAGTGAAATAGCTTCTCGGCAAATCTGCTGGCTTTAAAGGTGACAGCAGCTAACGAACAAGAGCGAGCCCAAGTGGCTGAATTGGCGTCCCAGGTGCAAGAGGCCACTGGTGGTACAGTGACGCTGGCCTATGTGGATCAAGGATACACCGGTGAAGATGCAACTCAACAAGCCAGTCAGCATGGCATCCGTCTGGAAGTCGTTAAACACACGGAAGCCAAGAAGGGTTTTGTGCTGTTACCACGACGCTGGGTGGTGGAACGTACCTTTGGCTGGCTCGCCCGTTTTAGACACTTGGCCCGCGACTACGAACGACTGGCCAAAGTTCTCGAAGGGTGGCACTGGCTTGCCTTCCTCACCATCATTATCAAACAAGCTGCCTTCCGAAGTCAATAACAGGCTCTAGGCATTGATAGGGACATGCCCAACTTGGACATCATGTAGAATCCAGCATTAATACCCACATGAGCGATACCAGGCCACTGCAATGAGCACAGGGTGAGTCAAAGGAGTCGTTGGTGTCATGGTTACCCCAGAACGCAGGACTTCTTGGCCGATCCAATGCTGCTCATGGCTTAAAGCCCTACTCGAAACGTCGTTCAAGTCGGTTTAGGATATCGAAGGTACTGATAATGCCAACAAGAACACCGTCATGATCAACGACGAAGAGCCGATGAACGTGGTGTTTCAATATGAGTTCGACAGCTATCTCAAGAGAATCTTCAGGTGTAACTGTGAACAATCTTGTATTCATGATTGCTTTGGCGGTGATCTTGCTCCAGGAACCCGCCCGACAGGGTTGACTCCTTATGATTTCTTCATCAACGATATTCCCACATTCAAACCAGTCCTCTTCCAGGGTGCGAACGTGACTCTGAAGTTGCACCAGGTGATTGACCAGGTCTGTACGGCTGATAACTCCTACGGGATGCCCAGCTTCATTAATGATCGGGACAGCGCTGATGCGATGCTCGATGAGCACTTGAGCCACGCCTTGTGCTGTCTCAATATCAGAGACGGAGACAGGGTTGTCTGACATGGCCATATCGACAGTGCCGGAAGAGAGAACTAGTGGTTGTCCAAGTAATGTGGCAGGCATGATGTGTGCTCCAGTTCGGTGTTCCTCCCTACTTACCAGAAGGCAGTTTCCGTGCCGTGCATGAATACCATCTACTAGTGTTTTTATCGGAGAAGCCGACTTGTGCCGGTAAGTTTCTATCCATGATGGAAAGCAATTAACTTCCAGCAAATAGTTTTCTCGACGGCAGGCATTTCGACTTCTCACACATCTGAATTGCCATTCAGCACGGTGGCTACTCCCGACGTATTTTTAAGCTTTGGCACTCGGTCTGCAATGAGTCATCACGTTAACCTGCTGCGAGTTAAACCATGACAACCTGGCCGCCAAAGATCATTTTGCACCCGACCGATTTCTCGCCTAATGCAGAGCAAGCGTTGAAACTGGCTTGTCAAATCGCTGAGTCAGCTAACGCCACGATCGTGGTCTTGCATGCCTACATGATAGAAGCTCTCAGCACAGGCGATCTTCCTGTTATTCCTCATGAGATGGTCTCAGAAGAGGATGTACGGCGGAAACTTCGGCAAATACTGGAAAGCAAGTCTGGTCTTAAGATCGAGGATATGTTCATCGAGGGCACACCCGTTGAAACGATTGTGAGCAAGGCACAGTCCTGTCATGCTGATCTAATCGTGATGGGCACTTATGGCCGTACTGGATTCAAGCGATTATTTCTTGGCAGCGTAGCCGACCACGTATTGCGGCGGGCTCCTTGCCCTGTCCTTATTGTGCCATTGTCCCCAGAGTCAAACGTAAAGGGATGATGTCGCACGCCATATCAACAGTTTCACTTTACCTAAACCCTGATCACAAGGAGCTAAGACCATGAGTAGCATGATTCCCAGCAAGACCCAACAGTTGAACGGCAATGGTTCACTGGCGAAGTGGAGCGGGTTCCCTGTCTTCAATCAGTTTCGTCAGGAGATGGATCGAGTCTTCCAGCGGTTCTTCGGCGATGTGTCGTTCTTCGACAACGAAAAGCCCTCCTGGGGCGTGGACTTGGAAGAGAAGGACAACTCGGTGATTGCCCGATTCGAGGCACCCGGGTTCGATGCCAAAGAGATCGATTTGAAGCAGGTAGGCAACGAGTTGGTGCTGAAGGCAGAGCACAAATCAGAAGTGAAGGATAAGGAATGCTCGGAAGAACGCCGTTCTTCGCTCTTTCGTTCGATCACGTTGCCTGAGGGATGCATCATGGACAAGGCAGAGGCCAAGTTCCAAAACGGCTTGCTAACGGTGGCTATCCCCAAGGTGGAGACGGCTCGGGGCAAGCCCATTGCCATCCAGTCAACCAAGTGAGACGGTGGCGACTTTGAATCCTTGGCAGGCGAAATGGCTCATCGCACCTGTCAGGCTGCCGAGGATTCTTTTCTTCGGATCTTTGATGAGGCTGAAATGGTCAAGAGCATACTCATAGGACTGGACGGTTCTCCATTCAGCCATGCTGCCGTGGAACTTGGCTTGCTTTGGGCCAAACAACTTGATGCGATGCTGGTGGGCATCGGTATTGTCGATGAGCCCGCAGTGGTAACTCGTTTGCCCAGCCAAATGGTTCCAGGACTGCCCCCCTTTGATCCACTGGCTGAGGCGTCCGGCCTGGACCAACGTTTGTTTCACGAAGATCAGCGGCGTGTGGAACGATATCTTCAGCAGTTCACACTTCAATGTGCAGAGCGACAGGTGCCATGCAAGCTACTGGAAGACCTGGGCGTACCAGCTGAGCGACTGACGACACAGGCCCAGCGCTTCGACCTGGTGATGCTCGGGCGACGTACCTTTTTCCATCGAGGTTCCTCGGAAGAACTGGATGCCACGCTTAAAGAAGTAGCACGATTTTGCTCCAGGCCAGTTGTGACTGTTCCCAACAGCATTCGAGAGAGCAAGTGTGTTATGGTGGCTTACGATGGCAGCCCAGAAGCGGCGCGAGCGCTGCAAGCATTCGAAGCTTCAGGGATCGACAAGGATAAGAAGGTGCATATCGTCAGTATCGCAACCAGCCATAGCGAGGCTGAAAAACATGCTCAACAAGCCGCCGATTTCCTCACCTGGCATGATCGCCCCTTCATGGTGCATGCCGTGGTCTGCAAGGATCATCCGGCTCAAGCCATTATCAAGCAGACATGGCTTTGCGATCCTTCCATCCTCGTGATGGGAGTTTTCGGTCACGGCAAGCTCAGGGATTTCTTGTTTGGATCGGTTACTCGCACTCTGCTGAAGGAAAGTCCAGTGCCTCTGTTCCTTTATCATTGATCATTCGACCGGGAGCCACGGTGAAGTGTTCTGGAGACAATATGTCAACGACCGCCTTAGATAGATATTATGATGTGCTTGGTCCTGAGAAGATTGTGCATCTTTTTGATCCTCACACGGAAATGCGGGGATTTGTAGTGATCGACAACACCGCATGCGGTCCTGCCATCGGGGGCGTACGGATGGCGGTGGATGTCAGTGTGGATGAAGTCTATCGGCTGGCACGGGCCATGACACTTAAAAATGCAGCCGCAGGGTTGCCCCACGGAGGAGGGAAGGCAGGCTTAATCGCCGATCCGAAGGGCAAGAACAAAGCCAGCTTGGTCCGTAGCTTTGCTCGTAGCATTCGTGAGTTAACGAGTTACATTCCCGGTCCTGATATGGGCACCGATGAAACGTGCATGGGGTTGATCTGGGATGAGATTGGCCGATCAGTCGGTCTTCCCAGTGTACTGGGTGGCATACCTCTGGATAAGATTGGAGCGACTGGTTATGGACTGGCACGTTGCGCGGAAGTCGCTTCTGAATTTGCCGGGCTCAAGCTCAAAGGGGCAACACTCGGCATCGAAGGTTTCGGCAACGTTGGACGGCCCGCTGCGCAGTTTCTTGCTGAGCTAGGGGTGAGGTTGGTAGCAGCAAGCGATAGCAAGGGTGCCGTGTACGATGCCCAGGGCATCGATATCGAGAAACTGATACAGACCAAGGACCGTACTGGAACGGTTACCAGTTACGCAGGCGGCAAGAAGATGGAGGCAAAGGACCTCTTTGGCGTAGCTTGCGACATTTTGATCCCCGCAGCCAAGCCTGACTGCATAAATGAAAGGAATGTTGCGTCGATCAAGGCGAAACTGATTCTTCAAGGAGCCAATATCCCGGCTACCCATGCTGCTGAAACGACTCTACGGGAACGAGGCGTATTTGTCGTACCCGATTTTATCGCTAACGCAGGCGGTGTCATTTGTGCTTCCGTCGAATTTCATGGTGGCACCCAGTCTTTGGCATTCGACATGATTGCGCAGCGAATCCGAGATAATACCCGATCTGTCTTTACACGTTCACGGGATGAACGAATCTCACCCCGCCAGGCTGCGGTTGACCTAGCAACGGAACGAGTGCGCACTGCCATGGCAATGCGCAAGAAAAATGGATCATGAGAGGTGCATCTTGTACATGACTTTGTCACACATATCGCTTGTTCTCGGGCTGCTTTTCCTGCAAGCTACTCTTCCTGAATGGGACAAATCGCCCTTGACCGGGGAAACTGCTCAGGATTTTGAGCTCAAGACGCTGGATGGCTCTTCGGTTAAGTTGTCACTTCTGTATGAAAAAGGTCCTGTCGCCATCATTGTTCTGCGAGGCTACCCTGGAGCACAAAGTGAAATATGCCAAAAACAGGTCGCTGACTTGATTAGTAAATCGAGCAGTTTTATGGATGCCGGAGCAACTGTGCTCCTGATCTATCCTGGTGCCGCGGGCAAATTGGACGAGCATGCACGTGAATTTCTTGCTGACAAAATGCTGCCCAACAACTTTCGGCTTGTCACCGACCCGGATTACGGCTTTGCGGCTAAGTATGGCTTACGCTGGGCCGCTCCTAATGAAACGGTCTTCCCTGCAACCTTTGGCGTGAATACCAAGGGCGTTGTCACCTTCTCGCTCGTAAGCAAGGGCCATGGCGGAAGAGCGAAGACTGAAGAACTGCTTAAGGCCTTATCCAAAACATGAATCCGCTAAGGAGACTCGCAGTGAAGAACGAACCGGTCATCGCCTTTTCCACGAACCAATTTGCCGAGGCAGAAATCCTCAAGAACATGCCGGAATCTGAAGGGATTCAGTGCCTGCTTGAAGGAGAGCATCAGGCCGGTTTCACGGGTATCCTCGAAATCCGAGGAATGGTGAGTGCCTGGGATGAAGTCAATGCCCGAATGCTCCTAGACAAGCGAAATAATCATAGCAACCATGATCAGCCTCCCAGCAAGATCAGTAAACCTGTTGCGATTCAGCCGGGGATTAGACAAGATGTAACTCGTTATTGATCAGTTGATTACGTTACCAGAATCTCATTTGCCAATTTCTCGGCATAGTTTCTCTTGATCACCAGCTCCTGGGCAAGCTGCTTGTGATAGTACGACCTGGCACGGCCGAGCAGGACGATCTCGTTGTTACGCAACTCCAGTCGGAGATTCTGAATCTGGAATCGCAATTGCTCCCTCATGTTCTGTTGGAGGTATGAAAGCTGAATCAGAAGAGGAGTCGATTGCTTTAACATGTCTGCACCTGTCCTGGGTAATTACGGGTTCAGCTATGCACATTGGATGCAGTAAGGTGTATAGGGAATGGCATTAAGACGCTCTTGGGTGATGGACTTTTGACACTTCATGCATATTCCGAATGTGCCGTCGTCAATTCGTTGGAGGGCACTTTTGATCTCCGACGAGAGCGATTCTTCGTTGTTCAGAAGCGAAATGGTTACTCCCAACTCAGCTTGCTCATTGTGCTTTTCGGAAAATTGTCCGGACAACTCGGCCAGTGGATGAACCGCCTCATCCTTGAGGTGTACTGATTCTCTGCCGACTTCTTTAGCCAGTGTGAGCAACTGTTGACGATACTTTTCACGAGTAGCTTTGGTCATGGACGAGTCCTTTGATCTGGTTTGAATCCAACACAGGAAAAGCAGTTGTCATGCCAATTACCGCATGGTCGAAATGAATCAAATGACCATCGATACAGCATTAAATCACATGTAAAAGCAAGAGCCAGACTGCGTGATCGGTTCGGATCGTAGGCGATTCGGAAAGAATCTTTCCAAGCTGGTAACTGCTAATGTGCCGTCAATGGCTGCTAGACTTCAAGGAGCATTGCAATAAAGCCTGATTTCGTCAGGCCCTCTGAGCCATCGACGGGTACTACATTCCATTGATGGCGAAATGCTCTCAAGAGAATTTCTTCCCACAAATTGCAGGACTTGCACCCACTGCCACAACGCGGGCATTGTTTGACCTCGTCCAAGGCCAGGTGACGGCACGACGTGCAGAGGAAAGCGTCCTCCTTTGGATCGGGCCCCAGAAGTAAGCTGCCCTTTTGTGTTAACCTTCCTGTGTCAAGCGCAGCCAGTACATCAGCTGGCCCGACGGCACAACTCGTCTTCAGTGATTGGCGTCGTTTCAGTTCTTTGAGCAGAGACTGCGCATGAAGCACATTCTGCTTCCGAACGATCTCAAGGATGGTCTTAGATTGCGACTTCTCGGAATCCATGTTGTTACACACCCCCGTGTGAACTAGCCGACCGCTCAAGTGAGGAGGCAGCTTATTCTTCAACTGAGTCACTTCCACTTCGTGCCCAAGCAGAAGAATACCGGCTTGTGGATGTTCCTGCAGCGCCTTGGAGAAGCCATCGATCATCTCTTTTTGGTGGCGATCAAGCATCTCTTCTCGACGGCTAGCTATATTCGATTGGGACCAGGCTCCGCGATCACCGGAGGAGTGCTGTTTGGTGGGAACATCAGAATGCCAGTGTTTCAGCAGCTTGACAGTTCCGGCATTTGCCAGGAATATTCGTGCCTGATCGTTGTCAAATGTCAGCCCAAGATACTCGCGTTGTTGTGCAAAATGGCATTGCAGCAGCGGAACCAGGTAGGGTCTATCACTGTTGACGAGTTCTGTTAAGATGGGCATCCCCAACGGAACGATCATAAATTGATCCCTCTGTTTGGCGGTAAAGATTGCAATAGCATGATTGTTGTGAAGACTTGGATCATCCAGGGCCTTGATGATCCTGTTCATATTCTGTTCGAACTCTGTCCGTTCAGATAATGATTCAGGAATGCTCTGCTTCAGTAGCGAGGCTGCGTGTTTGATTTTAAGTATCCCAGGACGTTCGGACGCTCCTTGCACTTTCAAGTTGACATAACACGACAGCATCAGGCCAGGTGAGTGGGATAGCTCAACAAGTTGTTTGATCGTATCGCGTGAGAGGGTATGCATGATAGACTCGTGTTGTAACGCATTTACATGCCAAACCTTGCAGAGCAGATTCAATGCCAGAGGCACAAGGATCTTACCTTCGTCAGGTTTTGCTAAACTCTGTGCTCCACGTGACAAATGAACAAGGGTTACGCTTCCTGCTCTGGTTGTACAATCCATGCGCAATCTGGAAAAATACTTGCCGCACAGAGGACAACACGTCAATAATTGGTGTCACATTCTGGATGTTACGGGCGAGGACTGATGTAACGAAAAAGGAAGCGCTATTCGCATCATGGCTGAATCAGCACACAACGGTGAATTCGTCAAGAAGGCGGATGAGGAAGCTGCGTATTTACGTTCCATTCTGGATACTGCCGTCGATGGTATTATTACGATCAAGAGTGATGGAACGGTTGAGCAATTCAATCGGGCTGCGGAGCGAATCTTTGGCTATGAGGAAAAAGAAATCGTTGGGCAGAATATCACCATACTAATGCCTTCGCCGTTTCGTGAAGAACATGACCGCTACTTGAAGCAGTACCTCACGACACGTCAGCCACGAATCATCGGCATCGGTCGAGAGGTGATTGGAAAAAGGAAAGACGGCTCACTCGTGCCCATCGAGTTAGCTGTTGGAGAGTGTGGCACGGAAAACGAGTTACGATTCACCGGGTTTGTTCGTGACATCACTGCTCGCAAAGAAAATGACCGAAAGCTGCGTGAACAGGCTCAGTTGCTCAACAATGTCAGGGAAGCCATTCTTGTCACTGACTTACAGGATCGCATTAACTACTGGAATGCCGGCGCCGAGCGTCTTTACGGCTGGTCGGCACAGGAAGCGATCGGACAAGATTGCCACGTTTTGAAGTGTTGCTCTCATCCTCAAGGTCTCAGCATGGATGAGATCCACCGCCTCATCGAACAGGAAGGTGAATGGCAGGGAGAGTTGCACCACGACACTAAAGATGGACGACGGCTGACGGTAGCCTCCTATTGGACACTCATTCATAACGAACAGAACAAGCCCAAGTCCAAGCTGATGATCAACATCGATATGACGGAAAGGAAAAAACTGGAGTCACAGTTTCTTCGTGCACAACGGTTGGAGAGTATCGGTGTACTGGCAGGGGGGATCGCTCACGATCTCAACAATGTTATGACTCCCATTCTGATGAGCGTCAAGCTGTTGCGGAAGTATGTAACCGATGAGAAACCCCGAGACCTTCTTAGCACTGCCCAGGCCAGCGTGGAGCGTGGCATCGACATGGTCAAGCAGTTGCTCTCTTTCGCTGGAGGTATGGAAGGTGAGCGAACACAAGTCGCCATTTCGCCTTTAATAGGCGAAGTCGAGAAGATGTTGCAGCATACTCTCAGCAAGACGATTCAAATCGAAACAAATATCGATGGGGAATTGTGGACCGTAAAAGGGGATAAAACCCAACTCTTGCAAGTATTGATGAACCTCTGCGTGAACGCGCGAGATGCAATGCCGGCCGGTGGTGTGCTTACCATCCGAGCTGAGAACGTTGTGATCGGTGGAGAATACAGCCAGTTTCATCCTGATGCCAAGCCAGGCCCTTATGTGCTCTTGGACGCGGCTGATACGGGTAGCGGGATCCCTCCCGAAGTTCTCGACAAGATTTTTGACCCGTTCTTCACTACCAAAGGCATTGGCAAAGGCACAGGACTTGGGCTCTCCACCGCACTGGGGATTGTGCGCAGTCATGGAGGGTTTCTTAACGTCTACAGTGAAATAGGCAAAGGTACTCGAGTAACTGTCTACCTGCCTGCGACCGGAGTCAACATGGCTGTCGAAGACAAGACCGAGGCAACTTCCTCGCTCCGGGGACATGGTGAACTCATTTTGATTGTTGATGATGAGCCGCTCATTGTTCAAACCGTTCAGGCTGTCCTGCAGAATAGCGGTTACCAAACTCTGACGGCTGAGCATGGCATGTCTGCTCTTGCTCTTTTTTCGGAGCACCATCCCAAGGTTCGTGCTGCTCTTGTCGATATGATGATGCCGGGGCTGGACGGCCCCGCGGTCATGCAACAGATGCGTGAAATCAATCCCCAAGTGCCAATCATTGCGTGCAGCGGACTCCGCTCAGCGGAACGGCTGCGAACGATCTTTGCTGCAGGCGCTAAGGCATTTCTGCAGAAGCCCTATTCAGATGAACAACTATTGTCGATTTTGCAGCAATTTGTGAAATAAACCATCGGAGCCTCTATGCCCACCTTGTTAGCCATCGATGATGACCCACTAACACTGAAGTGCTATCGATACGCCTTTGAAGATCGAGACATTCAACTGCTGACGGCGACGACAGCAGAAGAGGGTATTTCTCTTTTTCAACGCTATCAGCCCAATGTCGTCCTCTGCGATTTGCGTCTACCAGATGGAACCGGCCTCGATGTGCATCGCAGGGTGCGCGAACAGGCAGCCAAGGTCCCTTTCATCCTGGCCACGGGGCATGGCACTGCCGAGACAGCGATTGAAGCTATGAGCCAGGGGGTCTTCGATTATGTTGTTAAGCCGATCGATCCCGATCAATTAACCGAGTTGGTGGATCACGCTTTGCAATCGAGTCGCTTGATGCAAGTGCCCGCTTTGGTGCCCTCATCGGAGTCAGAACAGACTCAAGGTGATGTGTTGATCGGACAATGTTCGGCCATGCAGGAAGTGTACAAGGCCATCGGACGAGTGGCACCACAGGATGTGACGGTGCTGATTCTTGGTGAAAGCGGCACAGGGAAGGAAATGGTGGCGCGTGCCATCTACCACTATAGCAAACGTTCCAATGGCCCATTCCTGGCTATCAATTGCGCCGCCATACCTGAGACATTACTTGAAAGTGAACTCTTCGGACATGAAAAAGGAGCATTCACAGGAGCAGATCGCAAACGCATCGGCAAGTTTGAACAGTGCAACAGCGGCACGCTGTTTCTTGACGAGATCGGCGACATGACGCCTCTCATGCAGACGAAAATTCTCCGTGTGCTTCAGGATCAGAGGTTTGAACGGGTAGGTGGTGCCGAGACCATTCAGACCAACGTCCGTGTGATCGCAGCGACGAATCGCGATCTGGAGTCGGCAGTTGCCAAGGGAGTGTTTCGCGCTGATCTCTATTATCGTCTCAATGTGTTTACGATTCGATTACCCGCTTTACGCGAGCGGACTGGAGATATGTCGATCCTTCTATCCCATTTTGTACGCCAGTATGGCAAGGAAATGGAGAAGGAAGTTCAATCACTTTCTCCCGAGGCCATGATTCTGCTGGAATCATACTCATGGCCGGGAAATATCCGAGAGTTACAAAGTGCCATCAAGCATGCGCTGCTTTGCATGACCGGCCCCGTATTGCTTCCTGAACACCTCCCCGATCAGTTACGTGGTGTTAAAACGGGATCATTCTCGCACCATGAACGGCCTGCTGGCGGGCAGCAACCCATCGTTGATCTGATTCGAGAACGACTTCAAACGGGCAGTAAAAACCTTTACGAAGAAGTCGTTGAATCTGTGGAACGACAATTGTTTCGTGAAGTGTTGCAGAAAACCGCAGGGAACCAGTCGCAGGCGTCGCAGATTCTGGGCATCAGCCGACCGACGCTACGCGCCAAACTGGCCAAGCTGGGGCTGGTCATCGACCGGAGCTTTGATTTTCCATTTCCAGAATAGCCTGCGTCGTCTTCAGGATCGTATCAGGTGTGAGCGAGATGGAATCAATCCCACAACGAACCAGGAACTGTGCAAACTCCGGGTAGTCACTCGGTGCCTGGCCACAGATGCCGATCTTCCGGCAACAAGCCTTGACTCGCTTGATAACATCCTCGATCAGTCGCATGACAGCAGCGTTGCGTTCATCGAAAAGATGGGCAACGATATTGGAATCGCGATCCAGCCCCAGCGTGAGTTGCGTGAGATCATTGGAGCCGATGGAGAAGCCATCGAAGATACGGGCAAAATCTTCCGCAAGGATCACGTTGCTGGGGATTTCACACATGACGTAGACTTCTAAGCCGTTTTGGCCACGTTTGAGCCCGGCCTTCTCCATGACAGCAAGTACCTTCTCGCCTTCGGCAACAGTTCTACAGAAGGGGATCATCAGCTTGATGTTCGTCAGGCCTATCACCTCCCGTGCATAGCGCATCGCTTTGCATTCCAGCAGAAAGCCATCCTGGTAGCGGGAATCATAGTACCGGCTGGCGCCGCGGAAGCCGATCATGGGATTTTCTTCGCTCGGCTCGAAAGGCTTGCCGCCTAGCAGGCCAGCATATTCGTTGGTCTTGAAATCGGAGAGGCGGACGATGACATCCTTGGGGTAGAAGGCGGCAGCCAATTGCCCGACACCTTCAGCGAGTTTCTCAACAAAGTAATCAGCCTTTTTCGGGTGATGTTGTGTCAGCCGAGCGATTTCGTCCTTCTCCTCGCCGGCTGGCAGTTCATCGAAACGTAGTAGTGCCAGTGGATGCACACGAATGAACGAGGAGATGATGAACTCCTCCCGTGCCAGGCCGACTCCATCATTAGGCAGGGTCGACAGAGCAAAGGCTTTGTCCGGATCGCCGAGGTTCATCATGACCTTGGTCTTAGGGCGAGGCATCTTGCTGACGTCGATGGTGGTTCGCTGGAAAGACAGCTTGCCATCGTAGACTTTGCCAACATCACCTTCGGCACATGAGACCGTGACGGGTTGACCTGGTTTCAGCAAGGCGGTAGCCTGTTCTGTTCCCACAACACATGGTACGCCGAGTTCCCGGCTGACGATGGCGGCATGGCATGTTCGTCCGCCACGGTTGGTGATGATGGCAGCAGCCATCTTCATCGTCGGTTCCCAGTCGGGATCGGTCATGTCCGCGACCAGCACTTCGCCCTGCTGAAATTGTGCCAGTTCATCTGCATTTCGAATGATGCGTATTGCGCCGGCACCCATGCGAGCACCGACGCTCTTGCCATGAAGAATGACCTTTCCCTTCTGCTGCAGTTGAAATACCTCGATCTCAGCCTGCTGTTTCATGGCGTGAACCGTTTCCGGCCTGGCTTGCAGAATGAAGAATTTGCCAGTCTGGCCATCCTTGGCCCATTCGATGTCCATCGGTACGGGATGGCCCGCTTTCTGGGAATAGTGTTTCTCGATGAGGCATCCCCAGCGGGCCAGCGAGAGGACTTCATCGTCATTTACGCTGAGACATTGCTGCTGTTCCAGTGGAACAGAGACGATGCGAGTGCTTTTTCCACCACGACTGGCGTAGACCATTTTCTCCTGCTTGGAGCCGATACGGCGTTTGAGGATCGGTTTAAGCTGTGTTCGCTCCAGCATGGGTTTGAAGATCAGGAACTCATCAGGATCAACGCGGCCTTTGACAATGGTTTCCCCCAGGCCGTAAGCACTGTTGATCAGCACCACATCGGGGAAGCCGCTTTCGGTATCGAGGGTGAAGAGCACACCGGAGCAGGCCAGGTCCGAACGAACCATCTTCTGCACGCCAATGGAAAGGGCGACAGCGAAGTGATCGAAGCCTTTATCCACCCGGTATGAGATGGCACGATCCGTAAAGAGAGATGCCAGGCACTGCCTGCAGGCATCGAGTAAAGCCCGTTCGCCACGGATGTTGAGAAACGATTCCTGCTGGCCGGCAAAGCTGGCTCCGGGCAAGTCCTCAGCGGTGGCGCTGGAGCGAACAGCAACATCGGGGTCTGGGCCATACTCCTTGTCCAGTTGCAGATAGGCCTGAACGATGCTGGTTTGAAGCTCACCAGGAAGCGGAGTGTTCAGGATGGCTTCCCGAATCGCTCGGCCACGTTCCGCAAGATCGGCAAGGTTGCTGGTGTTGAGTCCCGTCAGATATCGCTTGAGAACATCAGCCAGTTTGCCTTCCTTGACGACAGCCCGGTAGCCATCGGCAGTGACGGCGAAACCGTTCGGAATTGCAATCCCCTTCGGCGTCAGTTCACGATACATCTCGCCGAGTGAAGCGTTCTTGCCACCAACGAGGGGAACGTCAGCGATGGAGAGATCGGAGAACCAGCGAATGAAGCGGGACATATTGGCTCCTTCATTAGCAGATGCGGGGAAGCGGTGCGCCGGTGGGTTCATCGAGCGATTGCTCTCGACCCAGCACTCGGCGGATGATGACAGGGGCGATCGTTCTTGGCTGCACAGTCCCGATGATGGCGGCCTGGCGAGAGACATCAATAGTCCGGAGAATCGAGACAGCCTGTTCGGCGTGTGTCGATGCAACAGCCAGAAGCATAGTCCCCTCACAGGCCAGATGGAGGGGTTCCAAGCCAAGCAGTTCACAGGCGCTGCGAGTGACTGAATCAACGGGAATACGGCTTTCGTCAAGGAACAGCGTCTTTCCACTGGCGATGGCCCATTCGTGAAGCACAGCAGTAACACCGCCACGGGTGGCATCGCGGAGGGCACGCACTTCCGAGCCGATAGCGCTTCGTAACGCCTGGATCGCCGGAAAAAGCGGAGCACAGTCACTGGCCGGTGCAGGCTGGAAATCGAGCTGCTCTCGTGCAGCAAGGATCGCAATGCCATGACGACCGATAGGACCGGAAACGATTAGAACATCATTGACCTGCAATCCCTCTGGACCGGGTGGTATCGGATCGATTAGCTCACCGATGCCCGTCGTGTTGAGAAAGAGCCCATCAATTTCGCCGTGAGGAACGACCTTGGTATCGCCAGTAACGATCTGGATTTGGCACTCGGCTGTTGTCTGCGCTACACTCTGGAGCACCTTCTCGAGCACTGGCAATGGCAAGCCCTCTTCGATGATCAACGAGAGACTGAGCCAGCGAGGGATGGCTCCAGTGACAGCCAGGTCATTGCAGGTGCCATAGACGCCAAGTGTGCCGATATCGCCACCGGGAAAAAACAATGGAGAGACAACGTAGCTGTCGGTGCTGAAGGCAAGTCTGTTGCCCGTTGGTCTCAGAAAAGCAGCGTCAGCAAATCGAGGCTTAATCCGCAGGCTGGGGTGGATGACGTGATCAAGCAATCGCCGCATCAGTCTGCCACCCTCGCCGTGAGCGAGCGTGACACAGTCGGACTGTGCAGATACGCTCACGGGGCAGTTGAATTGCCAAACTGGGCCGGCCATGAAAGGCACTCCGGTCAGTTGATGATCGGCAGGCGGTAGCGGTAGTAAGCTGCACAAGCGCCTTCGGAGGAAACCATTGGTGCGCCCCAGGGGGATTCGGGAGTACACCGGGTGCCAAAGGAAGGGCAGTTGGTAGGACGCATTCGGCCTGAAAGCACTTCGCCGGCGTGGCATACACTTTGAGTCTCATCACAACTTGGTTGGCGGAAGGGAAACCGTCTGGCAGCATCATATTGGTGCCAGGCAGGTTTCAGACGATAGCCGCTCTGGGAAATAACCCCTAGGCCTCGCCAGGTTTGGTCGGTCAATTCATAGACCTGGTCAACGATTTGCCGGGCTGTCAGATTTCCTTCCGGACGAACGATTCGGGCGTACTCATTGACCACGAGCGCTGTGCCTGCCTCGAGTTGTTTGACGCACTCAAGAATCCCTGACAGCAGATCGAGCGGTTCGAAACCGGTAACGACGACGGGTACCCGGTAACGCTCAACGAACGAAGCGTACGTATCGTAGCCCATCACAGTACAAACGTGGCCCGCAGCCAGGAATGCCTGCACTCGTACCTCCGGCATCTGCATGATCGCCTCCATTGCAGGCTGAACACGCACATGATGTACCAACAGGGAAAAATTCTTTAAAGCACGTTGATGGGTTTGGAGCACTGCCAGTGCCGTAGCGGGGGCTGTTGTTTCAAAGCCAACAGCGAAGAAGACCACTTGTTTGTCGGGGTGTTGTTGAGCAAAGGTTACCGCTTCGAGGGGAGAGTAGACAAGCTTAACCGAACCTCCTTGGGCACGTACCTGAAGCAACGATGATTCTGAACCTGGCACGCGCAGCATGTCTCCAAAGCTGCACAGTGTCACGCCCGGTTGACTGGCTAATTCCTGTGCATGATCGATGACTTCGACTGGAGTTACGCAAACCGGACAGCCAGGGCCATGCACCAGTTCAATCACGTCTTGAAGACCAGCTTCGATGCCGTGCTTGAGAAGGCTGTGAGTCTGCCCACCACATACCTCCATGAGCACCCAGCGGCGAGTGACCACGGAACGAATGCGGGCCATCAACTGCTCGGCTCTCAGACCATCACGATATTCGTCGAGGTATTTCATGAGCTGTTGCACGGAGGAGGGATATCAGATGCCAGTTCGTGTTGCAATTCGAACTTGTCAATCTCGTCAAACAATCGGCGGGCCTCCTGGGGGTTGACTTTGCTGATGGCAATGCCGGCATGGACTATAACATAGTCGCCGACCTCGGCTTCGGGAACACAAGCGAGATGACAGACGCGATGCAATTCACCAAAGCGCACCTCGGCCCGGGCCAGGAGAGGATCGCGATCGATCCAGCGTGTCACTTCGCCAGGGATACCCAGGCACATCAGTTGGTCCTCAACGTATAAGACAGTTCAACCGGGCCGCAGCAACAACGAGTTGTCCGGCAGCCAGGCCGCCATCGTTGCAGGGGATTATTCCCGGAAGGCCGAGCCGATTATCATCATCAAGCAGTTCTCGAACAAGTTCAACCAGAATCTTGTTCTGAAAACAGCCACCGGTGAGAACGGCGTGGTACTGCGGGTAGCACCGAATGATCGAGACGATAGCCTGTGCTACACCCCGATGAAACCGCATAGCGATAGTGTTTCGCTCCTCTTCTTGCTCGATATCTTTGAGGATAGCGAGCAGCAACGGTCGCCAATCGAGTTCGTTATTGATGAACGGGAAGGGATAGCATCCCGATACTCCTCGATCGCAACAGGCTTCTAGCAGCATGGCCGGCTCGCCTTCGTAGTGGGCCGCCAGGAGTGAAAGAAGGAGCGAAGCGACACCATCGAACAGCCGGCCCGCACTGGTAGTCTTTACGTGCAAATGAGGGGCATCGAGCAAAGTCAACAAGGACTGATAGTGTTCTAAAACATTGAGCCGTTTCAGCAACTCCATCAGGCCTTGGCGATTGTATAGCTGATCGAGCAGTGCTAGTGCCACACGGTGTGGCTGACGAATAGCCTGTTCGCCGCCGAGAAGCAGGAAAGGGCGAACATGAGCCAGACGCTTCGCCTCAGAAACGTTGGCCAGCAACACCTCCCCCCCCCAGATGGTGCCGTCTATGCCGTAGCCGGTGCCATCGAAGGCAATGCCGAGGACGGTTTCACCCAGCCAGCCGTGTTCAAGCATCGCAGCGGCAACATGGGCGTGGTGATGCTGAATTGAGAGTCTCCCTGTCGACTGCTGAAGCGCCCAATGGGTAGTGAAATAGTCGGGATGCTGATCGTGAATGATGGTATTGGGTACTGTGCCATAGAGTTGGCAGAGGTTGTGATACTGCTCGACGAATCGCTCTTGGTAGGCAACTGTATCCAAATCGCCAAGGTGGGGACCGAGAATAGCTTGATGGCCATTGGACAAGGCCAAGGCAACTTTCTGTTGCCCACCGAGAGCGACGAGGGGCTCTGTGATCTTGACGGGTAAAGTGTGAGGAGCGAGGCCCCGGGACAGGCGGTGCGTGACGACTCGCCCGGAAAAAACCCTCACCACGCTGTCGTCGATAGGCCGAACGATGTCACGATCATGGTGCAGGATCAGATCACATAGTCCACGGAGTTGCTTGACCGCAGCATGGTGAGTGTATGCCATAGGCTCACCTTCCCGGTTGCCACTGGTGACGACGAGGGGCCTGTTTACGTCTTCACAAAGCAAACGGTGATAGGCAGTCGTGGGCAACATGATGCCGACTTCTCGCAGGCCGGGATGTACATGGTTCGATAATCCGTTGCCTGGCCGAGCGGGACACAGAACGATAGGCCCTGCCCGGCTGAGAAGAGATGACTCACAGCCGGCAATATCGGCCAGAGTTGATGCAGTTGCCAAGTCCTTGACCATCACAGCCAGCGGTTTGCTGCGTCTGCCTTTTATTTGACGCAGGTTGCTTACAGCATCGTCGCTTGAAGCATCACAGATCAACTGATAGCCACCAACGCCTTTGAATGCAGATACTTTGCCTTTCAGGATCAGCGATGCACTAACAACTGCTACCCCATTTGACCAAGATTGCATCTGACCGCGGGGATCGGTCAAGAAGATGGCTGGGCCACATGCACGACATGAAATTGTTTGAGCATGGAAACGGCGATCGACAGGATCAGCGAATTCATTAGCACAGACCGAACAGAGGCGGAACCTGGCCATGGTGGTTTGCTCACGCTCAAAGGGCATCGATTGCACAATCGAAAAGCGTGGGCCACATAGAGCACAACTGTTGAAGAGGTAGGCAGTGCGACGGTCTTCGTTTCTGGTCAGTACTTCTGCCAGGCATTGTTCGCAAGTCACACTATCCTGGGGAATTGGCGTCGAGAGTGGAGATGAGACGACTCGTGATTGAACAACGAACTCATCATACCCCTGTGACTCGGCATCCATGATAACCTGGTTGGAGATCACTGCTTCCCTGGGTAAGTGATCGTACAAGCCAGCCAGAAAGCGATTCAAATGGTAGCCGGCTCCTTCGGCGTGTATGAGCACGCCTGATGCATCGTTGGCCACCCAGCCAAAAATGCTACATCTCGTTGCCCAACGCAGAACTACAGGGCGCAGACCGATGCCCTGCACCTGCCCCTGCAAATGCAGTCGTTTCGCCGTTCGATCAGGAAATGCTGCTAGATGAGGCAAGTGGGATCACACGCTGGAATCGTTGGGATTCGAGAAAGCTGCACCAGGCCTCAATGCCAATGTTTTTCCAGGCGGACAGCGTCAAGACGGTCAATTCCGGCTGGATACGCAGGGCGTCCCGGGTAGCAGCTTCCACGAAGAAAGGAACATGGGGCAAGAGATCGATCTTGTTGATGACAAGCGCCTGGCAGGTACGGAACATCTTCGGGTATTTACCGGGCTTGTCGTCGCCTTCGGTGACGCTGAGCAGCACAACCCGGAGATGTTCGCCCAGATCAAAGGAAGCCGGGCAAACAAGGTTACCGACGTTTTCGATGAAGAGGAAATCGTAGGTATGTGCTGGCAGCTTCGACCAGCCTTGCTGGATAAGGGCGATGTCGAGGTGACAAGCTCCCCCTGTCGTGAGTTGCTGAGTGGGGGCCAGCGGAGACAAGCGCTCAGCATCTCGCTCGGTGGCCAGATCGCCGACGAGGACTGCGATGCGGTATCGACCATGCCAGTGACGGGCGGTCGCTTCGAGCAGACTGGTTTTGCCGGTACCCGGTGATGAAACGAGATGGACAACCAGTGTGCCTTGCTTCGTCCAGTCCTGGCGAAGCTGCTCAGCCTGGGCCTGCTGCTCGCTCAACACGGGTTTGTTGACCACGATCTTCATCGGCAATGATCCACTAGCTATCCTTGAGTGTAACATGAAGCAGCCGGAATGCATCGCCTCCGGTGATTTGCACATTGGTAGAAAGGCAAGCTGGGCACTCGCTGGCGAATCGCTCCATAGTCCACGTTTGACAACAGGATTTACAGAGAAATGTCATCGGAACGACTCGTATCGTCAACCTGGCGTAAGGATGTTGTGGAGTGAACTCCGTAAAAGCAGTGCTGAGCAAATCGGGTTCCACCCCGCTGAGAGGACCGGCTTCGACCGCAATCTCTTCGACGTCAGCATCTCCATTCTGCGCCTGGATGCAGTGCACCTGGTGAAGCAATGCCATCAGTAAGGATCGTTCATGCATGATCGAGTTCGTTTGCCAGTTGGCGGATGATGCCTGGAAGCAATTCGGCTAGTTCAGCCGAGATGGGCAGACCTGCTTCAAATCTCTTGCCCTCAATGCCCCAAACTACAATTTGGCGGGGAAGTATGTGCAGACCACGCGCCAGCGACAGCGTCGCAGCCAGGCCGAGTTGGTGCGTGTTCACGGAACGTAAGGTCTCGACGCCAGGCAGGATGTCATCGAGGGCTTGTTGGCTTGACTGATACTCCCACCGGTGCAGTTTGCCGGGTTGTCCTGAACCCTGGCAGGCGTCACAGACATAGAGTTCATCAATGCCAGTAAGCCAGTGCAGCAGATCGGCAGGGACCGCAGCCTGTCGAATAGGAACTTCGGTCAGATTTCCCAGCTCTTCAACCAGCCTCCATCCCACCTGGTCGTCGCCATGATGGCTGCCCAGGCCAACGAGTAGCCGTGATGGTTTGTGATCAGCCACGTTCCACCTTGAGCTTGAGGAAGTGGGTCGAACAACTGATGCATGGATCGTAACAGCGGATCAGCCGTTCACACTCGTAAGCAGCCTGGCTGTCAGGATGATGCAACACGCTGGGGAGGTAATCGCGCAGGTCGGCTTCCATCTGTCTCTGATTCTGTGATGTGGGCGGAACGATCTTGGCGAAGGTGACCTTCCCCTGGTCGTCCACCTGGTAACGATGATAGATCAAGCCACGGGGCGCTTCGGTAGCAGCACAGCCCTCGGCCTGGCGATAGGTCAGCGGCAAGCGCGGCGGGGTGAATGGACGGTAAGTCTGAAGAATCTGTAGAGCTTCTTCGTAGGCATGCACCACTTCCAGACAGCGGGCAATGACCGATCGGAACGGATTGTTACAAGGAACAGTGAAGCTCACCTCGGCTGCGACCTGTCTGGCCATGGGCGAGAGCTTATTGAAGTTAAGGTTCACCCGTGCCAGTGGGCCGACGTGGTAACAACTTCGCAGGTGTTTTCGCACCGAGTGAAGGGCTGTACTATGCGGCACATGCTCTTCTTCGAATTCATTTTCATAGTCGCTTACGGGCAGGTTCAGCCCGGTGCTGGAGCAGACATTGCCTTCGTTCATCGGGTACTCATTCGGATGAACGAGGGCAACCATGTCGTAATGGCGGTTCATCTCCGGAATGGGGAACGATGCGACCCAGCGCGTAGCAGCGATGGCAGCATCGAGGCCCCACTGGAAGTCAGGGATCAGCTTAGCCAGTTCTTCCCGTCTTGGCGAGCGGTAGAATCCACCGACTGCGACATTGATCGGATGAATGGCCCTGCCACCAAGAGCTTCGAGCAATTCGTTGCCATGCTTTTTGAGACGCAGACCACGGGCGATCTCCTGGGGGAAGCGCTCAGCCAGCTTGATGCCACTGTCGCAGCCGAAGTAATCGGGAGCGTGGAGCAGGTGAACATGGAGGGCATGGCTTTCGATCCATTCGCCACAGTAGAGCAGCCGGCGAAGCTGCCTGATTTCAGGCGAAACGGTGATGCCAAGGGCGTTTTCCAGGGCATGTACTGCGGTCATCTGGTAAGCCACCGGGCAGATGCCACAGATGCGGGCCACGATGTCAGGCACTTCGGTTAACGGCCTGCCTCGGAGGAACGCTTCGAAGAACCTAGGTGGTTCGTAGATGGCCAATTGCACCTCTTCAATCACATCGCCCTTGAGGCGGACGTGCAATCCTCCTTCCCCTTCAACACGGGTGAGAGCGTTTACCTGAATGGTTCGAAATTGACTCATGTACCTGCCAGGTGAAGAGGAATCTTGCCATCGATCTTGCTGCTCGCTTCACGAAATGCAGGAGCAAATGCATTGTAATTGCGGAGCAGGGGGAGCAGGTCATCACCACTGTTACCTTGCGATTGGTAATAGGTGGTCAGGCTTTGAGCATTCGCCTGATGTGCGGGACCGAAACACGTGTAACAGCCACGATCATAAGCAGGGCAGATCGCGCCACAGCCAACCTGAGTGATGGGCCCAAGGCAGGGAACGCCTTGGACCACAGCAACGCAAACTGTGCCACGCAGCTTGCACTCCATACAGACACTGTGTGACGGCAACCGTGGCTTACTGCCTGTCACCAACGTGCGAATCACCTCTATGAGTTGATGACGATTGATCGGGCAGCCACGCAGTTCATACTCGACTTTGACGTGGTCACTGATGGCAGTGGATGTAGCCAGGCTGGAGATGTAATCAGGGCGGGCATAGACGGCACGCAGAAACTCCTGGTGGTCGCCCCAGTTACGCAATGCCTGGATGCCTCCTGAGGTAGCACAAGCGCCGATGGTGATGAGGACCTTCGACTGTCTGCGGATCTCTTGAATGCGCTGCTGATCGTGGGGGGTGGTGATGGAGCCTTCCACCAGAGTGACATCGTATGGCCCTTCCACAGTGGTGCTGCTGGCTTCGAGGAAGTAAGCGATTTCCACAAGGCCTGCAACGGTCAGCAGTTCATCTTCACAATCCAGTAGAGACAACTGGCAACCATCGCAGGAAGCAAACTTGAAGACAGCGAGCGTAAGCTTGCCATTCGAAAGGCTGCTCATCAGAGTCCCTCCACAGCAAGGAATTGTCTGATGCGATCATAGCGGAACACAGGACCATCCTTGCAGACGAACGCCGACCCCAGTTGGCAGTGACCACAATGGCCGATAGCACAATTCATATGACGTTCCAGTGAAAGCCATATCTGCTGCTCAGCAATACCTCGTGATATTGCTGACCGGGCGACGAAGTGCATCATGACCTCCGGGCCACAGGTCATCAAGATGGTTTCTGTCGGACGAGTAAGTGGAAGTCGATCCAACAACTGCGTAATAACGCCAACTTGTTCATGCCAATTGGTATCAGCACGATCAACGATCACTTCGACTTGAAGGCCTTGATTCCGCCAGAGGTCATATTCTCCGGTATAGAGCAGACCGCTGGGGCTCCTGGCGCCATGCAGCACCGTCAGCTTCCCGAAACGTTTTGGATCGCACAGCACTGCATGGATGATGGGTCGAACTGGAGCGAGTCCAATGCCCCCTGCAGCCAGCACAATATCCTTGCCAACGCACTGATCCAAGGGCCATGCTGTTCCGAAAGGCCCTCGCAGGCCAATCGACATGCCTAGCTTCAATTGAGCGATGGCATGAGTGACATTGCCCGCTTCCCGGATGGTGTGGTGCAGTACCTGGCCTGTTACGCCACTCAGCGAGATGGCAACCTCCCCGACGCCGGGGATGTAGAGCATATTGAACTGGCCAACTGCATATTGAAACGGCTGAGTCGCCCCTTCCAATACAAAGTCATAGGTTGCAACACCGACGATCTCGGGCGTGATATTGATGAGTTGGGCTGAGAGGGGCAGCCAGGGTTCAGTGGGAAGCGTCATGGAGATGGGCCTCCCTTAGTACTCACCATCGGCAGTGGAATCGACTGGCGGATAGCGGCAACCTCTTCCGTAATATCGATTCCCACGGGACACCAGGTGATGCAACGTCCACAGCCCACACAGCCGGAAGAGCCAAACTGATCATGCCAGCTGGCCAACTTATGAGTCATCCACTGACGATATCGGTCGTGGATGGTCTTACGCACCGTTCCGCCATTGGTATAGCTGAACTCCACGTTAAAGCAGGAATCCCAGTGACGAACACGATCGACATGATCGCCCTGCAGATCTGACACTTCACTGACAGTGGAACAGAAACAGGTAGGGCATACCATCGTGCAGTTGGCACAGGAAAGACACCGCTGGGCGACTTCTTGCCATCGCGGATGATTTGGGTTGTTCAGCAGCAGATCACGGACTCCTTCGGTGTCCATGTGTCTCGTGATCTGCTTCTCAGCCTGTGCCCTGGCCTCGTCGCCTTGCTGTAATTGCTTCGGGGTCGCTTCACTTATAACAAGTTTTCCAACAATGGATTCCCCAGACGGAGTACCAGCTTCGACAATGAAGCCATCACTCAACTCGGTCAGTGCCAAATCATAACCGGTGGTGCAACGTGGGCCGGTGTTCATCGATGTGCAGAAACAGGTGGAGGCAGCCTGGGTACAATTGACAGCAATGAGTAACAGATTCTGCCGTTGGGCCTGGTAGTAGGGATCAATGTAAGGGCCACCGAGAAAGACCCGATCCTGCACTGCCAGTGCTGCCAGCTCGCAGGCACGCGTGCCCAACAGCGCCAACTTCTTCGGTGCCGGCCTGGAAGTCTCCAGCTTCCAACCCAATTCGACCCTTGTGGCTGAACCTATCTTTGTTTGGGGCGGAAAGAGATACTTCTTCCACGAGTGCGGCCCGACGACGTATCCAAAGTACGCGTTATCGTCCCCCTTATTAAGCCGATACTTGCCCGGATGCTGCTCATCAGTCCAACCCCGAGGTAACTGTTCAAGTCGATGAATCTCATCGTAAACGATTGCGCCCTGGCTGATCGTGGGACCAACAACCGTGTAACCCTGTGTGATCAGCACATCGATCAGCGACGCAAGTTCATCTTTAGCAAGGAACAGCGGTTTCATCGCAGTGTTGTCACCGGGCAGGTTCATTCTCTGCAAACATATCGAGCAGTTGCAGGCGAGTAGCAGTCAGTCGGCGGGAAAGGGCTTGAGCAATGCGCTGCATCACCAAGAAGCCTATCTCATGATCGGCCTGGCAGAGTGCGAGCAATTTTTGTGCGGGCCAGGCGATTACACTTGTGGGAGCAGTCGTGATGGCAGAGGTGGTCATCACGCCATTACCAAGGATGGCGGACCATGCCAGAATCTCTCCTCGGCCTACGCTCAACACACGCCTGGGGGCTCGTCGTGGGATGTGGATATCCAGCGCTACGCTGCCTTCCACTAGAAGGTAGAAGGTATGATGAGCTGCATTTTCGTGAAACAGGGTAGTGCCTGCTGGATAATGCTGCGCAACTGCGGACGCCGCCAGCTTCTGAAGGTGGCTCTCCGAAATGCCTTGCAGCAGTGTCGCGGATCGTAGTATGGCAAGGATATCCATGTGATGTAATAAAACGGTGATGGTGAAGAACCTGCCTGCCCATTGTGGTGAATTTCCTCACATGATGCAAGCAGCATCGGTGTTATGTTGAAATCCAGCCACGGCGGAGCATCCATGTCTTAATGATCTGGGTCAGAGCGAGATAACCCAGCACCAGGGGGATCACCATACCCCAGTAACTCCACGGCATGGGAAAAAAACCCAGCGCACTGGCCAGTGGAGAGTAGGGCAGGGAAATACCGATGCTGAGGATGACTATGGTCATGAACAAGAGTGGCCAGCTAGCCATGCTTTGCAGGAACGGGATACGATTGGTTCGGATGACATGAATAATCAGCGTTTGTGTTAAGAGCGATTCGAGGAACCATCCCGTCTGGAAGAGCGACGCCCGGGCGGGGTCCCAGCAACCGAAGAAGTAGAGCAGCATGAAATAGGTAAGGTAATCGAAGATGGAGCTGATCGGTCCGAGAATGACGATGTACTTGAAAATGGCGTTCATCGACCACGGGCGAGGCTTGGTGACCAACTCAGCGTCCACCTGGTCAGTAGGAATGGGAACCTGCGAGAAATCATAGAGCAGATTGTTGAGTAGTATTTGCAGGGGCAACATGGGCACGAAGGGAAGGAACACGCTGGCTCCAAGCACGCTCAACATGTTGCCGAAGTTGGAACTGGCGCCCATGCGCACGTACTTCAGGATATTAGCGAACACCTTGCGGCCTTCAAGAACGCCTTCGTTCACGACATTCAGGTCTTTTTCAAGGAGGATGGCGTCCGCTGATTCCTTGGCGATATCAACAGCGGTATCCACGGAGATACCAACGTCGGCGGCACGCAGAGCGGGGGCATCATTAATGCCATCGCCCAGGAACCCTACCACGTGTCCCTGTTGCTGAAGCAATTGGATGATGCGCCTCTTATGGGCAGGCGAGACACGAGCAAACAGCGTGGTTTCATTCGCCCGTCGCTGCAACTCTGTATCGGACATCGATTCTACCTGGCTACCGAGCAAAGTGTTCTCAGTGTTTAGTCCCACTTCTTTACAGATTTTCTTGCCCACCAGTTCGTTGTCGCCGGTCAGCACTTTGATGGCGATGCTGTTCATTTGAAAAGCTTCCAGCGCGGTCCTGGCGCTGTCCTTGGGCGGGTCCAGAAAGGCGACATAGCCACGAAGAATCAAATCATGTTCGTCATTCTTGTCGTAAGCCTGCTTAGGGGAAAAATCACGATAGGCCAGGGCGAGGACCCGAAAACCGTTAGAGCACAACTGCTCGAACTCTTCCTTGAGATCGGTCATGATCATGTGATCCATTGGCAACGTCTCTCCATCCACCAGGAAGCCGCTGCACCGATGATAGATTTCCTCAGGCGCCCCTTTGCAGATGAGCCGATGCAAATGCTCAGGCGTCTCGACCACGACCGACATGACCCGACGGACAAAATCGAAAGGTATCTCGTCTACCTTGGAATAGCCCGGCAGGTTCAGATGCTCTTTCAGTTCTGAATGCTGCAGGATGGCTCGATCCATCACATTCTTCAAGCCTGTTTGGAAGTGACTGTTCAAATAAGCCAGGATCAGTACTTCCTGATCTTCACGAAGCACAACATCACAGTGCTTCTCCAAAATGATCTGATCCATTGTCAGTGTGCCGGTCTTATCGGTGCAGAGAATGTCCATCGCGCCGAGGTTTTGGATTGAATTCAATCGTTTAACGATGACTTTCTTTCTGGACATCGCCATCGCCCCTTTCGAGAGGCAAACGGCGATGATCATCGGCAGCATCTCCGGCGTCAATCCGACTGCTACCGCCAGCGAGAAAAGAAACGCCTCTTTCCAATCCCCTTTGGTCAGTCCATTGATGACAAATACCAGGGGGACCATCACCAGCATCATCCGGATCATCAGCCAGGTAAATGAGGAAACGCCACGATCAAAACTGGTCGGCGCGGGTTGCTCGGCGATGGCGGTGGACATGCTCCCCAGATACGTGTCTAACCCCGTGGTCAGCACCAAGGCGGTGGCTGAGCCGCTTTCAACACTCGTACCCAGATAACAGATGTTGCTCAACTCCAGGACAGACAACCCTTTCGACTGGATGACGCTGGCATGCTTCTCCACCGGGAATGTCTCTCCCGTTAAGCTGGCCTGCATCAAGAAGAGATCTTTACAACTGATAAGTCTGACATCAGCAGGGATCATGTCGCCTGCAGCCAACTGAACAATATCACCCGGCACCAGTTGACTGATAGGCACTTCCTGCGATTGTCCCTCACGCATCACCATGGCACGGACGCTGATCATGGCTCGCAACCTGGCAGCAGCAGCGTCTGCCCGTACTTCCTGTGCGAGCCGCAATGCTACGCCAAGAACCACCATCGCTAGCATCACTACTGCGGCCTTGACGTCGCCAGTCAGCAAAGAAGCACCTGCCAGAATGATCAGCAGAATCACGAGCGGATTGAGCAGGCTGTTGCGAAGCAACCGAATGATAGGATGCCGGTCCCCCTGAGCCACAACATTGGGTCCATATTTAGTCTGCCGTTGCCTGACCTCATTCTGAGATAACCCTTGTTGCGAGGTATTCAGCCGAGAGAAAGTTGCCTGAAGCTCTTCCTTTCCGACTTCGATGAGCAAGGAAGCGAGGATGCCCGAAGACAAGCCTCTGTCTCGAGGCGGCAATCTCTTCGGTAATGTAGGCGGGTGTTTCATGAACAATCCGTTGGTGTATGCCTTCGTCAGGTAAAATGAATCCGCTTCTTGTTTTCTAAAAGACTGCAGTTTCTCTTGTATCTACTAACATCTCATACGCTACCACTTCCTAAGCTAATCTAATGCATCGATCACGAATCAGCGCAGGATTGTTGATGTTTCAGAACCAGGCATGGCGGGCTGCAGTGAATTGTTCCACTCAATTGGCAAACGTGATAGCGCATGCGGTGCCAGAAATCGTTCCGAGTGGAGAGCGACAGTTCTCTAATCCGGGGGCGCAATAGGGACGCATGTTGCACAACATAATGCAATATGAATGCAACACGATGCAACATGCATAGCAGCCACAAATTCTAGCCGAATCGGCAGTTATACTCAAATTGGCCTGGAAATAAGGCGTTTCCAAACAGGCCCTTGTTAGATTTGCAAGCTAGGGGTTAGGGGTTCGACCCCCATCGCCTCCACTCGGAAGTGCCAAATACCGGACGACTGCTCTTTGTTACTCAAGATGTCGATTAGCAGCTTTGTCGGCCATCTGCCTCAAGGCCTTACGGTCGACCTTGCCGACCGAATTGGTTGGCATTTCATCGAGCACAATGATTTCGTCGGGGGCTTTGTAGCCCACACGGGCTCGTGAGAACTCTATCAGCTCTTTGGTCGTCGGTCGTTTGACATTTGGCCTGAAAGCAATGTAAGCCCGCACTGTCTCGCCATGAATCAAATCTTGGATTCCGATGACTCCCGCGCCAGCCACGGACGTGTTTTCCAGAAGAGAATCCTCGACTTCTTGTGGACAGATGTTTGATCCATCGTGAATGATAATCTGCTTCTTCCGGCCGCGAAACCAAAGATAGCCCTGCTCATCGGCCGAGACCAGATCTCCGGTATCAAGCCAGGCATCGACAATGGTTTCTGAGGTTGCATCGGGCCTGCTCCAATAGCCAATCATGTTACCCGGGAACCTGATCCACAGCCTCCCAGGCGCTCCCGTGGGAACTTCAACGCCATCGTCGCCACGAATGGAGGCATGATAACCTGGAGCCAATTGGCCAATCGAACCAATCCTGTTTCTGGCGGTTGGATTCATAGCAGCGGTTCCCGTTTCAGTCATGCCGTACAATTCCTCGATGGCAAATCCTGTCAGGTTCATGAACTCACGCTCCAGCTCCACCGAGATCTTATCGCCTCCGGAGACACATTGCCGAATGGACTGGAAATCTTCCCTGGTCGCTCCGTGGTCACGCACCAGGTTAAGAAGTGGAGCAGGCAGCATGCACACTAGCGACGGGCGAGTGGCGCGAAGCAGCGGCAGCACTTCCTCGCCGTCGAATGATCGCGCAATGGCCACACAGGCGCCGGCAGCCAGTCCGGCACAGGAAAACGATGACGCGGCAATGTGTGAGGCTGAGGTCGCCGGCAGGAACACATCTGCCGGCGTTAATCCCAGCCCGGCAACGGCACTGGCGACAACCCAGCCGAACGTGTTGTGCGTGTGTGTCACACCTTTGGGCTTACCCGTGCTGCCTGAGGTGAAGAAGATAAATGCAGGAGTATCGGAGTGCGGTTTGGGCAAATCGGGCGTCGAACCGTCTCTGATCATTAGCTCTTCCAACTGACGATAAGCACCTTTCCTGGCACCGTAACTGATGCGCCCGAAAGGGAGGCCGGCCACCCGATTGCTTGCAGCCAGAACCTCGTCCCGTTCTGAGTGAGCGATCAGAAGCGACGCTCCGCTGACTTCCAGTGCGTGATCAATCTCTGGCGCCTGATACCGATAGTTGAGCGGCGTAGCAGCAAGCCCAGCCTTGAAGCAGGCAAGGTAATGAACCAATAGCGCTCCACGGTTGGGCATCAGGGATGCGACACGATCCCCCGGAACGAGACCTAACGCCAAATACTCTCCAGCAAGCCGGGTGGAGGCCTGCTCCAGTTCCCACCATGACCATTCTCGTTCGAGAGAGACCAGGGCAGTCTCGTTCGGTTTGTTTTTCAAGCCAATGTCCAGGATCGAAACGAGCTCGGCGGGCCGCTCCAACGTTGCTCCGGAAAGTGGCATTTGAATCTCCTGTCGGCTCGTAGTCAAGTCCTTGAACCGTAACCTCTCCGTTGATCGAACGTCAACAGGGCGAGTAGATCGTTCGACCACCGTCCACGGGCAGACAAACACCAGTTACAAAATCGTTTTCGATCAGGAACGTCACCGCGTGGGCGATGTTCTCCGGCTTGCCCTCTCGCTTAACCAGCGTGGCATCGATCGCTTCCTTGCGTTCAGCCTTGGACAGGTCGGGGGGTAGCATCACCGGGCCGGGCAGAATGCAGTTCACCCGCACTGCCGGATTACGGATACCGAGCTCGACGGCCAGCGTTCGAGTTAGCGTGGGAATAGCCCCCTTCGATGGGAAGTAGGCAGCATAGTTCAGATAGGGTCGCTCGCAGGCCCAGTCGCCAATCAAAATGATCGATCCGCCCGTCCTCTGCTTCACCATCGCCAGACCCGCCTGCTGGCTGCACAGGAACGTGCTGAGTGTATTGGTCTCGAAATAATGACGTACGTCTTCCGCGGCGACCTCTTCCAGCGGCTTGCTCTTCCAGGCGGCGGCGGCGTTGACTAGCACATCGATCCTGCCGAACTCTTTGAGCACGGCAGCCATCATGCTCTGTACTTCCACTTCCTGGGTGAGATCAGCCTGGAAGCCATGAGCCTTCACGCCCAGTTGGCGTAGAGCGTCCACCGTTTCCTCCGCCTCCACTTCGGAAGTGCGATAATGCACGGCGATGGCATAGTCGGCCCGGGCCAGCGCTTCAGCCACGACAGATCCGACACGTCGCTTGCCGCTACCAGTCACCAGGGCAACACGTTGAGTGCTCATAGACACCTGACTTCAACAGGAAACCAACAGCTATTCTGTAAGAATACTCACAAACAAAGGTAATGTAACGTGGTATCTGTAGTTCCTGAGGATGATCGGTCTGGTTCTCCCCCTCGCTAAGGGGGAGTTAGAGGGGGTTGCTCATGCAGTAGAAAGAACCCCACCCGACCTCCCCTTGGTAAGGGGAGGAGAAAGAAGTCACTCCGTTCCTGCTTGTGAGCCACTTAGATTGGGAGTCAGCCATCAAGACCGATATAATCTGGTAGACGCTCAATTGTTCAACGAAGAGATGGATCATGCCTGAAAAAGTCGTCATCATCGGTTCCGGCCCCGCCGCTTGGACGGCGGCCATCTATGCGGCCCGTGCCAATTTACAGCCATTGGTCTATGAAGGGGCCATCACCGAGCAAAACCGGGTCAACTCGACGCTTCCCCTGGGACAACTGAACCTGACCACCGAGGTGGAGAACTTCCCCAGTTGGCCTCATGCTGACCCAGCGGCTCTGCTCGCTTTCGCCCAGAGCGCTCTCCCACCGGAACGCTTCGCCAACGTCGAACATCTGTTCAGCGGTAAAGCGGCTCATAGCAAGCGATCAGCCGTCGGTCCGGAACTGATGGAGTTCATGCGGCAACAGGCGGTGAACTTCGAGACTCGCATCGTGACCGATGACATTGTCAAAGTGGAGTTCAACCGGCATCCTTTCCGGCTCCACACACTGGAAGGCAAAGTCGTGGATTCTCTCACGGTCATTGTGGCCACCGGGGCTCGGGCCAACTATCTCGGCCTGCCCAGCGAGCAGAAGTTCCTCAACAACGGCGTCTCGGCCTGTGCCACCTGCGATGGAGCGTTGCCCCGCTTCCGCAACAAGCCCATCGTCGTCGTCGGCGGGGGCGATACCGCCTGCGAAGAAGCCCATCACCTCGCCAAGTTTGGCAGCAAGGTCTACCTCGTTCATCGCCGGGACAAGCTGCGTGCCAGCAAGATCATGCAGGAACGCTTGTTCTCTAACCCCAAGATCGCTGTGAAGTGGAACACCGCCGTCGATCAGGTGATGGGTACCGACGAGGAAGGCGTTAGCGGCGTTATCCTCAAAAGTTCCGTCGGGGGGGCAGATGAGAAACTTGATGCCCGTGGCCTGTTCATCGCCATCGGCCACACGCCCAACACCGATTTCCTTGGCGGCCAACTGAAGCTAAACGAGAGTGGCTACATTGAATGGACGAAACCTCAGCGGGCGTGGACGAGTGTCGAAGGCGTTTTTGCCGCCGGCGATGTGGCAGATAACTATTATCGCCAGGCCGTGACCGCAGCGGGTACCGGTTGCATGGCTGCTCTCGATGCTGAGCGTTGGCTTGGCGAGAAGGGGTTAGTGTAGTGCTCAACGTCGTCGCTGTTTGACCGCTGCACTGAGCGTTTTCAGCAACTGAACCGTATCATCCCATCCCAGGCAGGCATCGGTGATGCTCTTGCCATACTCCAGCTTCGTCGGGTCATCCTTGCCGGCAGCGAACTTCTGCGACCCAGCGAGAAGATGACTCTCCACCATCACCCCGACGATGTTGCGGTTGCCATCAGCGATCTGGGTCGCCAGGTCGCTGGCCACTTCGAGCTGTTTCTGATGCTGCTTGCCTGAATTGGCATGGCTGCAATCGATCATCAGCCGGCTGTCCAGCTTGGCCGCTTCGATTTCCCGGCAAGCCGCCGCGACGCTGACCGCATCGTAGTTGGGCTTCTGCCCGCCACGCAAAATCAGGTGACAGTCACGGTTGCCCTTGGTCTCGACGATGGCCACTTGACCGTTCTTATGCACACTGAGAAAATGGTGAGGACGCTGGGCGGCAAGGATAGCATCGATGGCGATGCGAATACTTCCATCAGTGCCGTTCTTGAACCCGACGGGCGCGGATAGGCCCGAAGCCAATTCTCGATGGACCTGGCTTTCGGTGGTGCGGGCTCCGATGGCGCCCCAACTGATCAAATCGCCAATGTACTGGGCGCTGATGGTATCGAGGAACTCGCTCGCCGCCGGCACTCCCAGTTGATTGATCTCCAGCAGCAGTTGCCGGGCGATGCGCAACCCCTCGTGAATGCGATAACTTTCATCGAGATAGGGGTCGTTGATAAGCCCCTTCCAGCCCACGGTGGTGCGGGGCTTCTCGAAATAGACGCGCATTACCACTTCGAGCGTATCGGCAAAGTGCCTGCGATGCTCTTTCAAACGAACGGCATATTCGAGAGCGGCTTTGGTGTCGTGGATCGAGCAGGGGCCAATCACCACCAGCAACCGGTCGTCTTTGCCCTGAAGGATGTGCCTTACCGTGGTTCGGGTGCTTCCGATGAGTTTTTCGACGCTTGTGCCGGCAATCGGAAAGAACCGGATCAGATGCTCCGGCGGCGGCAGAGGCACCACCCCTTTGATGTGCAGATCATCGGTACGGCTGGTTCGCTCGCTGAGAGCCGAGCCACTCTCGATGGGCCGCTGTGGCACGTTATGCTCCCTGCGGACAGGACAAAAAAGAGCCGCCGGCGTTAAGCCGGCGGTTTGCGTGAGATCAGTTTACGCCTTCGGCTCGCCGGGGCTACTGCTTGACGAAGTAGTAATCCAGGAACCCGATCATCATCTCTTCCCAGGTTTGCTCGCCCCAGTAGACGGTGCCCTTGGGATTAGGATTGAACGGGTTGTTCTTGGAGTTGTCGAAATAGGCGGTGCATTCGATCTTCGTGCCGGCGGGAACATGAATCGGCTTGGCCAGTTCATAGGTCGTCTGCCAGTTGAAATCGTACTTGGGCACATTCAGGATGGGTTCGCGCTTGCCATCGGGGTAGACAATTTCGTAGAGGAACGACTTACCGCGATAGTGCATGTGAGGTAGGAAGGAGACGATGACGGCGTCCTTCTCGAAAGCTCGCACCGCCTTCACCTGGTAGTTGGCATCGTCGGGAGGGATCTCGAAGCGGGGATTCATTACGCTCCGAGTGCGCACTTCGTTCTTGGCCGGTTCCTTGGCAAAAACCAAGCCGATAGAAGAGCAATCGGTACCTGCCTTACCATTGGGCGTGTAGTGCATCTGCAGCATGATCTGGCTGCCCTTGGGAATCTTCTTGGCCTGGCCTGGCGCCAGAATCATGGGCTGGTCGCCTGGGGCGTAGGCAACGAGCATTCCCTGGCCGATACCATCCAGGGTGGGCGGCCGTTTCTGAAGCTCTCCACCGGCATTGGGAAGGAAGGCCCGGGTCAGGTTGATCAAGCCGCCGGGAGGGCCGTTGCGATTGGAACGATTACCGCCGGCTGCACCGGCTCCATCTTTCTTGCCTGCGGCAGCCTGATTCTTCAGCATCTCCTTCTGCATTTCCCTGATCTTCTCGGGTGTAAACGTGGTGACATCGGGATCAACGTAGTCCTTAGGTGGAATCACGAAGGCAATGATGTGGTGTACCAGGGCAGGGTTGCCAGGCCGAGCTTCACCAGCCTGAACCCAAGTGTCCTCCTTAAAGACTTCACCCACCCGCACAAACTGATAAGGCATACCCAACGGGCCGGCATAGGCTGGAATCTTGATCGTTTTGTTCATCGTCAAGATCATGTCGGGCTTGCCGATAGCCCAACCTGTGACATACTCCTTCGGGGCGGGTTCATCCTTAGGATCGCCCTTGGTACAGCCCTGGTCGATCCAGGCTAGAAGCGTCGTTTTTTCGGCGTCGGTCAATCGACGATCATTGGAAAAATGGCCTACCTTTGGGTCGGCATGCCAAGGAGGCATCCGGCCATCCAGCACAACTTCCTTGATGTTGTCAGCCCAGGCGGCGGCGTCCTTGTAGCCCATTAATTTGAATGGCCCAACTTCACAGGGACGATGGCAAGCCTGGCAGTGATTCTGAATAATCGGAGCAATGTGTTTGGTGTAAGTGATCGCTTCGCCGGCTTTAGGCTCGACCGGCGTTTTGGTACGGCCCAGCAGGCACCCTGCGGGAATGGTGGCTGCAACTTTGACTTCCTGGCCGGCCAGGACGGCATCGAGAGCATCGAGTAAGTCACGACTGGTTGCCTTCTCGCGCTTGGCGATCGGGGTGAACTGGTCATCAATGCGGCCACGATAACGAACGAAACGCTGGCCATCGAGAACGAAGACTTCAGGGATGCGCACCACGGAGAACTTCTCAGCAAGCTTGAAGTTCTCATCCTTCAGCACGGGGAAGGGAATCTGGAAAGCCTTGGCGTGTTTGGCAATAGCTTCGACGTCGTCCTGTTCGTTGCTGTTGATCCCAACAAAGACTACACCCTTATTGCCATATTTCCTGTTGAGGTCAGCCAGGCGCGGGGCGTAGGCATTGTTCACGGGGCATTCGGTGCCCATGAAGAGCACGACGACAGCCTTGGCTTCACGGGCATGCTCAGCCAGTGACCAAGGCTTGCCGGTCGTGGCATCGATGGAGCCAATTTCCGTGATGCGCGTGCCTAACGGTGCGGGCAGGTCAGGTTTGTCTTTGTCTTTAGAATCGGATGAGTAGGGATAGAGTGCAGCAGTCGGCAGGACGATCGCCGCCAACAGCAGAAACACGCTCATCATTCTCATGGCTGTTCCCATTAGGACTAAGGAAAATAGATCAAAGCTAGTGTACTCGACGTATTCGTTTTTTGCAGAGAGTAACTTGCAGGGTTCACAGCAAATTCTTGCAATTCTTGAGCAATTGGTGTCTAGCCGTGTCTTGTTCTTGTTGGGTAATGAAGAACGCCAAGGTCACTTGGATTCGATCGTTTTCAGTTGACGCTCTAAGCCCTGGAAGCTGGCCCCAATGAGCGTTAAGTCATTGCCGCCCAACACGTTACCGAGAACCTCCCCTCGCTGGTTGACGACCGGCAAACCGATGACCTGGTCGAGGGAAAGTCGGTCGAGAGGTTGAATGGAAAGGGCATGGTCAGAGTACTCCAGCACCCGACAATGAAAATGCGACTGAGCGTTCGTATTTCTTACGGGAAGAGCCACGACCCAGACATCCTCGCCTGGAACGGCACAGGATGTCGCCAGGGGATACCCTTTGCCTTTGATCTGTTCCGGCATTGACCAAACCACGAGATCCAGACCCAGATCAGGATGCGTCAACAGGTTCGGTTGATGGTCTTCGGTGAACGGCCCCAGGTAGAGAGGCTTCAGCACCACTGGAACTAACTGCTTGTCGCCATGCACTCTAAGGCTGACACGGGTTACCTGTTGCCAATCGCTTTGAGTCAACAGCCCGGCATGAGAGACGAGATATCGCCTGCCGCCTGGCCACTGAACGCAGAAAGCGTTGGCTTGCCTGTGCTGAACGTTATCAGCCAGTTCGAGTTCCAATTGATAGATGTTGCTTTCAAAAAGTATTGGTGGAGTAACAACCACGGGCCGGGTCGATACAGGTGTGGTGCCATGGGATGCCGGAATGATAGATGGCGCACTGACGGCGGTCGGGGTCGGTGCGTAGCTCTCCCTGACAACCAGTATGACACCAAGCAGGATCGACGCCACCAGGCAGGTCATCCCCGCAAAGATCAGGCGATCAGATTCGAATAAAGACTTCTTCATGTTTACTCGACATCACTGTAGCGGCACTCGCCAAGAATTTCGTTGCGATCGGGAACGGAAGTCTGGTGACTTCCGCTACTCACATGACAAGACAACGCTACTAGTGATTTGTCACAGTAGAAAACGTGGGTTGCGAGGATGGTAGCCCGACGCGCAAGCGAGGGTGCGGCGTGCAATCGTATGCTCTCAGCTCCCTCGCTCGCGCGTCGGGCTACCATGGCATTACTAGTCTACGTCACGATTGCTGCGTCGCAGCCTTGAAAACAGAACGACCCCGGTCCATGAGATCGGGGTCGAAGGATGTTCAATAGTCATCGCCATGCTTATCGCTGGCCGGTACGGGTGGTCTGCTTCTTGAGCAGTTCCACGGCCGCATCCAACTGGCGGTCGATAAAGGTCTTCTTGGTCTCCATCTTGGGGGCATCCCGGCGGGGGATCAGTTCATGGTCGGTGAGCGCCTTGTCGAGTTCGGCACGTTCCGTCGGGCTGAGCTTGATGGTGTTCTCCGGAGCCGGCTTGACGCCCCAGTCGTCCTCTTCCTTGGAGTTGGGGAAGCGATTGAGGTTCTTGCCGGAGGGGCCATAGAACGCAGCCATGGTGATCTTGACCGCGCCTGAGTGGCCGCCAAGATCGAGGTTGCGAATCTGCTGAACGCTGCCCTTGCCGTAGCTGCGTTCGCCCATCACCACGCCCCGTTCATGATCCTGAATACAGGCGGAGACAATTTCACTGGCGCTGGCGGAACCGCCATTGACCAGTACCACCATCGGGATGTCGAGTAGCTTGAACCCTTTGGTCGAGGTCTTCAGTTCGCTCGACTGGTTTAGATTGCGCGGCTTCACCGAGACGATCACGCCATCATCCACGAATACATCGCAGATTTCCTTGGCAGCGTCGAGCAGTCCGCCCGGATTGAAGCGCAGATCAAGCACTAGGCCGTTCATACCCTTCTTCTGATAAGTACGAAGCACGTCCTTGAAATCACGAGCGGTCTTCCCTGCGAACTGACTCAGCCGAACGTAGACGATCTTGCGATCCTTATCGAGATAGTAGTCCCAGGAATCATCCGCCAGCCGAGTGACTCCGAAAACCGTCTCCCCCTCAATCCGGCTCCGTACCAGGTCGATATTCATGACCTTGGGACCGTCCGCTTCCTCCCGTTCAATGACGAGCGTGACCTTGGTGCCCCGCTGACCAAGAATCTTCTTGACAACTTCCTGCGTGGTCAATCCCTTGGTATCGGTCACTTCGGGCTTGGGAAGGGGATTGCCCTCGGGGTCAAACTCATTGATGATCTTGATGATCAGGTCGCCGGACTTGATACGAGCACGGTAGGCCGGGCTGTTCAACACAGGCGTAGCGACCTTTACCACGTCGCGTTGGAAGTCCTTCCGAATCTGGATGCCGACGCCAATGAACTCCTTCATGCTACGATTCAGCTCATCCAGTTCATCCTGATTGAACCAGACGGTATGCCTGTCAAGGTTCGTCAGCATGTACTTCAGAGCGCGATCCAGCCCCTTTTCATTCTTGACAGCATCTTTGTTACCAAGGGCGACGCGGGCATCGACGAGAAGTTCCTTGATTTGAGATTCGTCCTCAGTCTTGAACTTGTCCAGTCGTGCCTTCATGTCGGCGGGAATCTTCTCGTCGGCATAGCGATACAGGCCCTTGACCGCATGCGCAGCCATGTCGTCCAGCTTGACGGTTTTGACATAGTAATCACGGGTGAACCGCATCACTCGGAGAACGTTGTCAGCGAACTTCTCAGCGTTTTCTTTGCTGATCATCAGGTCGGCTTGATTCAAATCGTGAGCTGCGATCAGTTCCTTGCCGGGCAGCTTGCCTTCTGTGAACTCCATGTACTTCTTGCGAAGCGCACGTTCAGAATCCTGACGAGGCACATGCAGGATGAAGTTCTGACCTTCCTTCACTACCGACTCAGGAAGATTGGCTTCCTGCGCTTTGGCGGCAAACTGCTTGCTGCGCTCGATGGCCTTGGCTAAGCCGGGAGCATTCAGGGCAACCGGGAAGTGTAACGACTTGCCCAAAGCAATCGGAAACAGTCCGATGGAATCCTGAGTATTGACTCGTTTGAGGTATTCGTCAGTGAAGTACTTCGTGACTTCATCAACGGTAACCTGGCCATCCTGATCGTCGCCTTCCTTGTCGGCTTTGCCTTCAAAGGCTTCGCTCAGGATCAGGCTGAACGCGTCTTTGCCGTTGATGAAGGGTGCAGCATAGAGACCGCTGGTGCCGGAGAGGACTACTCGCCCCTTGATGGCTGATTCCAATTCATCATCTTCGTCGTCAGGTCGGGCAACTCCCTTCTTCTTGGAGCCGGTGAACTCCAGGAGGCGGTTATCGAGGCCCTCTTCGGACCCGATCTTGCTGGTGGCGACGTAGCCGCGGAAATTGACGTTCAACAGCACTGCCAGCCTGCCGGTCTTGAACTTCTCCATGTCGGCTTCGATCTCAGCGGCGGAAATGGCGTTTTTGTTGCGATCCTCAATGGTCGAGTTGACGGTGAAGTAGCAGGTAGCTTTATCGAGCGGAGCGCCGGAACCAGCCCAGTAGATCACTGCCGTATCATCTTCCTTGGCCACGCCGGTAAGCCACTTCAGGGCCTTCAAGACGTTTTCCTTGGTGGCTACCTCGGCGGGGATGCCGTTTGGCACCTTACTGACCAGCAGCCTGGTGTTTTCAGGAGAGTAGAGCTTGGCGTTGGCTCCGGTGGTTAGCTGCTTGTAGAAAGCGATAGCGTCCTGATCGAGGTATGGCCTCGATTGAATACCGGCATCTTGATAATTGCCGATACCAATGATCACAGCGTAAGCCTTGCCTTCAGCCCAGGCCGGCAAAGCGCCGGCAACCATGAGGAGGAGGCCTAATAGAGAGGGAATCAAACGGCGCAATGACATGAATCGTCCTTTCGCAAATCCTGATCAAACAGGCATTCTCGCAGGCGAGAAGAACCTGTGAATAATCCTACGGATGTTGTGCTACTGCATTCTTCGAGGGACAACAAGTCCAAGTTACGAAATGACCTCCATCCTCATTCCGAATTCATTAGGTCTAGGGGGGGGTTCTACGCTTGATCCCAGGCCAGTAGGATGATCCTATTTCTTCTCGACAAACCGCTTCACAAGGCCCTCACAATAAGGTACAAGTTACTTTGCACTCAGGACTCAGCACTCAGGACTGAACAGTGATCATCTACCCTGCCATCGATCTGCGTGCGGGCCAATGCGTTCGGCTCCGGCAGGGCGATTTTCAGCAGGAGACGGTTTACGGCACCGATCCCGGCGAAATGGCACTGCATTGGCAACGCCAGGGGGCCGAAGCACTGCACCTGGTCGATCTCGATGGGGCCAAATCAGGCAAGCCTGTCAATCTGGATGCCCTCCGGAGCATTCGGCAGGCGGTGAAGATTCAGCTTCAGGTTGGTGGCGGGCTGCGTACCGAAGCGGACCTTAACACCATCTTTGAACTAGGTATCGAGAGAGCAATCCTCGGCTCACAGGCCTGCAAAGACCCTGCCTGGCTTGGAGTGATGGCCAAGCGCTACCCCACTCGTATCTTGCTGGGTCTTGACGCTAGGAATGGTTACGTCGCCACTGAGGGCTGGCTCGAAGTCTCGTCGGTCTCCGCTCTCGATCTGGCCAAACAAGTTTCTACCTTCCCCCTGGCAGGAATCATCTACACCGACATCGCCAAAGACGGCATGATGGCCGGCCCCAACTGGGAAGGCTTGCAGCAGATGTCCCAGGCAACGATGCTCCCGGTCATCGCGTCCGGCGGCGTCACCACCAGCGACGATGTGAAGCGATTGAAACAAATGAACCTCGCCGGCTGCATCATCGGCCGAGCGCTGTACGAGAAAACCATCGACCTCAAGGAGATTATTTAGCCCTCGGCGAATACGCCGGGGGTGCGCCTTGCGATATCTCTCGACTCATCACGAGGCGAATGAAATGAGTTCACGGTTCTGCACCTCATCCCCCGGCGGCTCGCCGGGGGCTAGACACCCTCTCGGAGAACGACATCATGGCCAAGCATCACCTGGAAGACGTCCGCAACATTGCCCTGGTGGGCCACGCCGGCGCGGGGAAGACCACGCTCGCCGACGGGCTCCTTTTTCAGGCCAAAGCAGTCGATCGTCGTGGCTCCGTCGATGATGGCACCAGCTTCTCCGACTACGATGAAGAAGCCAAGCGGCGCAAGTTCTCCATCGACAGCACCGTGCTGCACTTTGAAGACCTGGGCAAGTTCGTCAACATGGTCGATACGCCCGGCTACCCCGATTTCCTAGGTCAGGCGATGTGTGGCCTTCACGCTGTCGAGAATGTATTGATTGTCATCAATGCTTCCCGTGGCGTCGAACCCAACACCCGCAAGCTCTTCAACGAAGCAGGCAAGCTCGATCTATGCCGTTACATCGTCATCAACAAGCTCGATACCGAGAACATCGATTTCCAGAACCTCGTTGATAACATCCGGGCCACCTTCGGGAAGTGCTGTGTACTGTTCAACGCTCCCATCGAGACCGGCCCGGCTTTTCGGGGTGTCGTCGAAGTTCTCGAACAGCATGGCAAGAAGATGGAAGGCTGCCCGGTCGATTTGACCAAGGCCCGCACGCAAATCATTGAAGCGATCATCGATGCCGACGAAAACCTGATGGAAAAGTATCTGGCTGAGGGCGATCTCAAGAACGAAGACGTGCTGCCCGCTCTTCCCAAAGCCATGCACGCCGGCACCATCGTGCCCATGTTCTGCGTCTCTGCGAAGAAAGACATTGGCATGCATGATCTAATGGACGACATTGCCAAATACGGCGTCAACCCGGCTCAGGGGCCGCACCACGATATTGAAGACGATGAAGACGAAGCCAAGCCCAAGAGCGGCGTACACAAGCACGAGCTTTACATCAAAGAAGACGGCCCAGCCATCGGGCAAATCTTCAAGGTGATCAATGACAAGTACGTCGGCTCGCTGAGCTTCCTGCGCCTCTTTGCCGGCAAGATCACCAGCGATACCCACTTCTACAATGCCCGCACCGGCAAACAAGTTCGGGGAGGCGGCATGTTCCTGGTACAGGGTAAGATCACCAAGCCGCTCACCGAAGCGGTGGCAGGCGATATTGTTGCCCTTGCCAAGATGGAAGACCTGCACGTCGGCGATACGTTGGGCACCAGTTCCCACGTCGGCAAGATGCCCCATCCCCACTTCCCCACGCCGATGTTCGCCCTGGCGGTTGAACCGAAGAACCGGGGTGATGAGCAGAAGATTTCCCAGAGCATCAGCAAGATGTGCGAGGAAGACCCCACATTCAAAGCCCACCGTGATGCTCAGACCCATGAACTCGTGGTCAGCGGCATGAGCCCGCTGCATCTGGATGTGATCCAGCATCGGCTCAAGCAACGGTTCAATCTCGAAATCGTAACGCATGAACCCAAGGTCGCTTACCGTGAGACTGTCACGAAGTCGGGGGAGGGCAATCATAAACACAAGAAGCAATCGGGCGGGCGCGGCCAGTTCGGTGAAGTGCATCTGCGCGTCATCCCTCTGCCCAGGGAGATCACCAGCGAAGAGCAGTGCAAGAAGGAGTTCATGAACAAGGCCAAGTTCCCCCACTACCGAGAGGATCACAGCAAGTATGATCCGGTACACAACTTCGCCTTCATCGACTCGATCGTCGGCGGCACGATCCCCAACCAGTTCCTGCCCGCCATCTACAAAGGCTGCCAGGATGTGTTGGAACGAGGCGCTCTGGCGGGGAACAAGATGCAGGACATCGCCGTCGAGATTCACTTCGGCAAGGATCACCCGGTTGATAGTTCGGAAGCCGCGTTCAAGACTGCAGGCCGCATCGCTTTTAAGAACGGCATCCTGAACGCTCACCCGGTGCTGCTCGAACCCATCGTCACTTTAGAAGTGACCGCTCCGAGCAAGTTCGTCGGCTCCATCTTGGGCGACCTCAATACCAAGCGCGCCAGGGTGGAAAACCAGGACAGCCTGCCTGGTGATCTACAGGTGATCTTCGCCAAGGCTCCATTAGCTGAAGTGATGCGTTACGCCGCCCAGCTAGGCAGCATCACGCAAGGGCAGGGGTCGTACTCCATGGAGTTCAGCCACTACGATCAGGTACCCGGCATGGTGCAACAGCAGATAGTGGCGAAGGCTGGGAAAATTAGCCATGAGGATGATGAGTAACAACTGGTTCCCCTCTCCCTCCTGGGGAGAGGGGTTAGGGGTGAGGGGGTTTTCGATTGAGTCACCCATGTTGATATTTGAATCGGGTTCATCGAAGGAATCCGTTACAACACACTACGAGGATCTTTTACATATTTCTCAAGAAAATGTGTAAATGAGGGAGCGACCATACAATGCGGCGATTCTCGCCCTGTCACTTGAAAGACAGGCCCCGACGTCGCCGATGCGACCTTGGCAATACTGACCGCCCAACCAAAACTCCAAATGCAATGATCGGCAAAAAGGTAACAATCTGGGTATGCCAATTGATCAGGATGGACGTCAGGAAATTCTTCTCTGACTGGCTTGATCATCGCAATAGGCCAAAATCGGTTTGTCCCCTGATCTAATTCATCTTCCATGCCATCTACTGTTAGGAAGTATTCTCGTAGATCGTTCGGTAGGATTACCTCATATTTGGATTCGAAAGTTTGAAGCTGTTCTAGTACGACTCCTGAACGAACTTTGAGCCCCAATTTCTTCCACCTCGTCGCAAGTTGTTGGGATGGAGTAAGCATGGTTCAATTGGCCTTTGCCTGTGAATCCCAGCATCATAGTTGGCCTTCGCTCTCTGTTCTCTACCTGTTATGTCATTCGTAATTAATCGGAAAAGTCGATTTATTAACCCCTCACCCCCAACCCCTCTCCCCAATAGGGAGAGGGGAGAAGAGACGTCATATTGTGTTGTGATACATTACTTCTTCCCCATCGCCCGCCTTACCGCCCCCAGCATCCCGAAGAACGCCTTGGTTCGCTGCCAGAACGTGGGGCTGTGTTCCCATTTCAGCATGCCGCTCAGTACCGCTTCATCGGTGATGGTAGTCGAACCAGCCGGGTCGAAGTGGGGTCGGAAGTTGCCGGAACGATAGCTAATCACCTGCGGGATGGTGAGTTCGAGCAATCCTTCCTTGCCCTGGGTGATGCCCCAGCCGCTGCGACCGATACCGCCGAAGGGGGCGGCGGGATGTGCCACGGGTGCGACAACATCGTTGATCGTGACTAGGCCCGCCGGTAGTTCCGCAGCCAGTTTCTTCGCCAGTTCACGATCAGCGCTGAAGATCGAAAGAGCCAAGCCGTAGTCAGATTGCCGGATGCCATCGAGTGCTTCACTTTGCTCTTCGTAGGGAATGAGCATCGTGACCGGAGCGAAGAGGGCTTCCTTGCTGATGGTCATACTGGGCCGCACTTCGGTGAGCACCATGGGCACCCCGCTTTGCTCGGTGGGCTTGCCATCTTTTGGGATCAAGACCTTCGCTCCCTCCTCGCAGGCGGCAGCGACCATCTTGTTCACCTGGGCTTGATGAGCAGGCATGGCCAAGGGGCGATGTTCAGCCGGCTTGGTGAACCAGGCCTGTACCTTTTCCTGAAAGCTGGCGAGGAGTTGTCGAGGCACGAAGATGCGGCGAGGAGCCACGCAGGTTTGCCCGCAGTTGACGGTGGCCCCGAAATGAACCGCCTTGCTGGCCAGATCGAGGTTGGCGTCGTTCAGAATGAGCATGGCATCGTGACCGGAGAGTTCGAGGGTCGAGGGGATCAGCCTCTCGCCCAAGCGAGCAGCCAGTTTCTTACCAGTGGCATCGTGGCCAGTGAAGACGATGTAATCAATATCCGCCTCGGCCAGCTTGGCGCCCCATTCCCGCTCGGCGGGCAACACATGGACCAGATCATCGCCGACCCCGGCTCGACGCAGCCAAGCTGTCATCACTTCAGCCGTCTGGGGAGCGATCTCCGAGGGCTTCCAGATGACGACGTTACCGGCGGCCAAAGCTTGGACGATTTGCACACCGTTGAGGAACATCGGGTAGTTCCAGGTGCCAATGATGCCGACGATGCCACGGGGCTTTCGGGTGACAATGTCGTTTTCGCCGAGTAGCCAGGAGGGGGTGTCAAAGAACGAGACCTTGCGGTGCTTCAGGATCGACTTGGCCCGCTTCTCCAGAAACTGGCAGGCCCCGGCGACGGGAAGCAGTTCAGCCGCGATCGTCTCAGCAGCAGGTTTGTGGAGATCAGTCTGAAGTGCCTGAAAGAACTCGGCCTGCATGGCCGGGAGGGTCTGCCTCAGGGTACGGATGACCTTGAGCCGTTCCTGGATGGGTTGCTGGGCCCATTTGACCTGTCGCTGCCGGAGGGCGTCCATCGTCGATTTGGACAGAGGATCCGTGGTTCTTGTGCGATTCTCGACGGCAACAGTCGTAGCCATGGGGTACCCTGGAAAAAGGTGCGGGAGGGCAAGGTTCCTGCCGAGCCGTTTGACCATCGCTAGCGGCTCGGCAGGAGCCTCGCGCTACCAACTGACGCTGTTCTGAATCAGAAGGCCTGTATTCGGCTATCATACCATGCAGCAGCCATGTTGAAAGTGTTGAAATAGGCAATCCTTTCCTGACTTGCTGGCATTTGTGACCTATGCTTCCAAGTCAATGATTGCGCATCAGACAGGTCGACGGAGAGACTACGTGGCCTTTTCACTTCTATCCTCCCATTCCGACCTGGAAAAAGAACTGGCTCACCTGCGTGAGGAAAACGCCAAGCTTAAGGCAGGCTCGGACATCTCCTGGTTCAGTGATCATCCAGTACCAGGGTTTATCGTTTCCGTGAAATCAGGGAAGATTCTTGAGATCAATCACGCTGCCTTGCGGCAGTATCGCTATGATCGCAAGGATCTGCTCGATAGAAATCTCGATATGCTGCGCGCGGCAGGAAGCGGATTGTACTCCCGCATTGATGTGGAATCGGTTCTACAGAACAAGGCCGGCTGGACGGTCAAACAGCAGCGGCGCGATGGCACGATCTTTGCCGCAGAGATGATCGTTCATCCCATTCAGTATCATGGCGGCCCAGCCGATTTTGTCCAAGTCTGGGATGTCAGCCGGCGTGTTGATGCCGAGTTGACACAGCGCTCTATTGAACGTCGGTATCAGTGGCTGATGGAGCATGCCACCGAATCGCTCTGGCGCTTTGAGTTGGAAGTGCCTATTCCCGTCGGCCTGCCTGTCGATGAGCAAATCAACCGATTTTATCGCTTTGGCTATCTGGCAGAGGCAAGTGCCAGCACCGCGCGGTTTTACGGCTATTCCAGCACGAGTTCCATGATCGGCTTGAGACTCGAATTGTTCTTGCCCAGAAACAAGACGAACGAACTCTACTTGCGCAACTTCATTCAACATGGCTACAAGCTTTTCGACGCCGAAACCCTGGAAAGGGACGCCGACGGGAATGCCAAGTGGTTCCTCAATCGGCTTTTTGGAGAAGTCGAAGGCGGACTGTTCGTTCGCGTCTGGGGAGCCAGTCTCGATGTCAGCGATAGCAAGCGTGTGGAAGCCAGCCACAAGCAGAGCGATCAACTCTGGCGAGATGCCTTGGAGAATCTTCAACTGCTTGCTCTGTTTCTTGATCACGAGGGACATGTCACTTATGTCAATCCCTTTTTCAGCCGAATCACCGGATGGAAGAAGGAGGAGATTCTCGGACAGAACTTTTATCGGTGCCTGTATTCAGATCATGCCAGTCAGACAGAGGAATATCTAAGGCAACTCCACAGCAAATCCATCCGCCATTACGCAACCAATACTTTTCGGACCAGAGCCGGCGAGTCACTGGTGATCCGTTGGAACAACACAATCATTCACGACGCAACAGGCCAGCCGGTTGGGGTGTTCAGTATTGGCGAGGATGTCACAGAGCAGCAGCGCACCAATCAGGCGCTGCAGGAAAGCGAAGAACGCTACCGCCGCCTGGTTGATGGCTTGCCTTTGGGCCTCTACCGTTCGACTCCAGAAGGCCAACTCACTTTCTGCAACCCCATGGTTCTTCATCTACTGGAATTGAAGTCGATCGAAGAAGCGTCGAAGGTCAATCTGAACCAGTACGAATACGGCCCTTCCTATTCGCGGAAAGAATTTCGGGACCGCATGGAAACTGAAGGAGCTGTCTATGGGCTTGAATATCCCTGGAAGATGCCCAATGGCACACAACTTTGGGTTCGCGAGCACGCCCGTGCTATTCGCAATGAACAAGGCAACGTCTATTGCTATGAAGGCACCCTGGAAGACATTACCGAGGAGAAACATGCGACTCAGTCCATTCGGGAGCGTGAAGAGCATTATCGCATGCTTAGCCACCTGGCTCCCATTGGAATCGCCATGACATGCAATGGGAAGATTGCCCATGTCAATCAATATCTGGCCACCATGCTGGGATATGACTCGCCGAGCGAGTTGGAAGGCACCCTTGTACTCGACTCCCTGCACCCGGCTGATCGTGAAGGGGCGCTGCATTATCAACAGAAATCAGAGTTCTATGGCCTGGTTCCACCCCAGGAGCGACGACTCCTGAAAAAGGATGGGAGCGCACTGCTGGTTCAGGCCAACGTTGCTATTGTTCGCGTCAACAACGAACGAGGCAGCGTTATCGTCGTCCGTAACATTTCCGAAGAACGGCACGCTGAACACGAACGTCGGCGCTGGCAGCAACGCATCCTCGAAATGCAGAAACTCGAAAGCCTGGGGCTGCTGGCCGGCGGCCTGGCTCATGATTTTAACAATCAACTCACAGTGATTCTCGGTCACACGAACCTCGTTCAGATGAAGTTGAAGGAGAACGAGACGGTTCAGGGACTGATTCAACCGATTGAACAGGCTGCCCGCCACTCGATGGATTTGTGCCAGCAAATGCTCAGTTTCGCCGGTCGGGGAAAGATCAAAGTGAATCAGGTCAACCTGACGCAACTAATTGAGGAATTGTCGGGACTTTTGAAGATTGCCGGAACAAAGAAGGCTCGACTGGTCTTTGAACTCAGCGAATCACTACCGTTGCTTCAGGCTGAAGAGGCCCAACTACGGCAAGTATTGATCAATCTGGTCAGCAACTCTGCAGAATCACTGCCCTCTGATCAGGTAGGAACGATCACTGTCAAGACTGGTGTCATTCACATTGACGAGACCTACAAGAATGCTGAAATCACGCTTGAACTGCCAAAAGGCGACTATGCCTATCTCGATGTGACTGACACAGGTGCGGGAATGGATGTGAACACCCGCCGGCGTGTTTTTGAGCCGTTTTTTACCACCAAGCCGACGGGACGGGGCCTGGGATTGCCGGCTGTGCTGGGTATTGTCCGCAGCCATGGCGGAGCCATTGAAGTGACGAGCAAGCTGAGACATGGCACGACCTTTCGTGTCTTTCTCCCTCTTCTGCGCCCGACGCAGAATGTGCCGATTCTGCCGGAGGCAGTCAGCCAGACGCAGGCCCATCAGACCGTGTTGATCGTTGATGATGAAGCCAGCCTTCGTTCCCTGGCCGGCAAAGTACTGGGTAACCATGGCTGGAATGTTCTCGAAGCAGAGGACGGCGCTTCGGCCTGTGAACTTCTGCGACAACACGGAAACATCATCAGCCTGGTGATCATTGATTTGGTCATGCCCGGTATGGATGGTGTCGAGACGCTGCGTCAACTGTGGAAGGTTCAGCCGACGTTGCCCGCCATAGCCATGAGCAGTTATGGCAGCGCGGAATTGGAACAACGGTTCACCGGCTTCCCGCTGCGGGGCATTCTATCCAAGCCGTTCTCGCCTGCCTCGCTGGAGCAGGCGGTGATGCATGTGTTAGGAACAACTCGCTGATACTTGCTGTGAGGGAAGGCAAGGCTGCTGTCGAACCGTTAGCAATCGCAAGAAAGCTCGGCAGGAGCCTCGCCCTCCCGGAATCTTTACTACCTGTTTCCCTTCGGCAGGCTCTGCTTCAAGTAGCGAATCGAGTCCCTAGCGATGGTCTCCGGATCGGGGCTGTAGTCAAAGACCTCCACCGAGACCCAGCCTGCATAGTGGCCATCACTGAGAGCTTTCATGATAGGTTGAAAGGACATCGGGCCAAACCCTGGACCACGGCGATTGGGATCGTTTGCATGGAAATGCCCAGCCTTGGCGACATGCTCCCGAATCAACCTGGCGATCGGTTCCGCATCTTCCAGTGTGTCGCACTCCGCTGCCATCGCTTTGACATCGAGATGAAGCACGCAAAGCGGATGATCGATGGCTTTGATGAGGTCGTTTGCTTCCGCACAGGTGTTGAGGAAGTTGGTTTCAACGATGCCAAGCGGTTCGATACACAGCCTGACTCCTAATTCACCCAGCCGGGGCATTGCCTGTTTAATGGTATCGATAGCGCACTCAAAGGCTTGCGCTGGTGAGACTTCGGGCAGACGGTTTCTCTGCATTGGGGAGCCAAGCACCATCAGGTTGCCGCCCAGATCATGGCAGAGTCTGGCCAGATCACCCAGATAGGCAGCCGTTTGTTTCCTGACGTGTGTATCTGGGTGAGTGAGATGCAATCCGGTAGTCTTGGCCAGGAGCCAATGCAAACCAAGAAGTTGAACGCCGGCGTTCTGTGCCTGCTGACGAAGCCGATCTCGCTCAGAGGTTGTGAGTTGAGTTGGGGCTGGGCCGAGGGTAAACGGAGCGACTTCCAGCCCACGATAGCCTATCCCGGCCACGAACTGGCAAATTCGCTGGTGTTCCCAGCCTTCAAAGGTCTCATTACAGATGGCGTAGTTCATTGGCACAAGAATAGGGGGGGCGTCCATGCCCAGCAAGTCCCATCCTGGGAAGTCCTTTGTGCCTTGAGAATTGTCAAAGAGGGTGTCGATGGTAGGGGACGTCTCCTGCCGTTACCCCTGCCATCGACGAGGGGTAATGTAATCTTCGCAAAGGCTGAGTTCAAGAAGAATTTCCTGAACTTCTTGCCAAATCTACAAAATCGTTAAATTCGACTTGAATTATACAATCGTTGTATTTACACAAATAGACCACCAATAGACCCTCAACCGACCTCTTACGAACAAGTTATTGACAGGTTATTGACACTATCATCTTTCATGCCAAAAACTGACTAACGGACTCGTTGTTATGCTGGAGCGCGAATCGGTGAATGAACCAACCCGGCTAGGAAGCCGGGTTGGTTTCAGTTAGTCGTGCCTTACTTCTTCAGTTCAGCTTCGATGGCTGCCTTCACTTCAGGTGCATCGGGCTTCACTTTCGGTGCAAAGCGTTTGACCACTTCGCCCTTCTTGTTGATCAGAAACTTCTCGAAGTTCCAGGATATTTCACCAGGGAACTTGGCTTTCAGAGCCACATAGACCGGGCTGGTGCCGGCACCATTGACATCGATCTTGGAGAACATCGGGAAGGTGACGTTGTACTTGCTGCTACAGAACTTCTGAATGTCTTCTTCCGTCCCTGGTTCCTGGCCACCGAACTGATTGCAGGGGAAGCCCAGGATGACGAAGCCCTGATCTTTGTACTTTTCGTAGTTGGCTTCCAGTGCCTTGTACTGTGGGGTCAAGCCGCACTTGCTGGCGACGTTAACGATGAGAATTACTTTGCCTTCGTAGTCGGCTAGTTTGACCTCTTTGCCATCAATGTTCTTGACGGTGTGATTGAGCACCTCCGACACGACTTTCTCTCCTGCCTGGAGGGTAATGGTGCCCAGGGCCAACATTGCTAGAAAGGTAACAAACTTCTTGATCATGTTGATCTCCTTGATAAGTTCAAAGTCAGAATCGCTCTGATTCCTAGACTGATCATTATCTTACGATATTCCCCGCAGCGAGATATTCATTCCATGCGTCTCCATCGATTTCTCATCTTGTGGTTGTTCGTTACCGGCTCGGTGACAGCCTCTGATCCCACCCAGGCTCCCGTTCGCCGCATCGCCTTCGGCAGCTGTGCCAATCAGGGGAAGCCTCAGCCCATCTGGGATGCGGTGAATGTACTCAAGCCCGAGATCTTCATCTTCCTTGGCGACAACATCTACGCTGATACCACCGATATGGCGGTGATGAAAAAGAAGTACGATCTCTTCGCCGCTATCCCCGGCTTTCAGCGGCTGAAGCAGTCGAGCAAGATTCTCGCCACCTGGGATGATCACGACTACGGCAAAGACGATGCAGGCTCGGAGTATGGTCCCAAGGCTGAATCGCAGAAGCTGTTTCTCGATTTCTGGGGTGTGCCTGCTGATTCGCCTCGCCGTCAACAGGAGGGAGTCTATTCAGCGGAAGTGATCGGCCCGCCGGGGCAACGCGTGCAGTTCATTCTCCTCGATACCCGTACCTTCCGTACGCCGCTGAAGAAGAAGGATCCCAAACCTGCCAGGGGGCAAGGTCCTTACGAGGCGGACAACTCCGATACCTGCAACATGCTGGGCGAGACACAGTGGAAGTGGCTCGAAGAACAGCTCAAGATTCCAGCAGAGATTCGGCTCATCGGTTCCAGCATTCAACTCGTCCCGGAGGACCACGGCTGGGAGAAGTGGATGAACTTCCCCAGGCAGCGGGAACGATTCCTCAAGCTACTTGAAACGACACAGGCCAAGGGGGTGATCATTCTCAGTGGCGATCGTCACCTGGCTGAATTGAGCATGATGCCCAACGCTGTTGGTTATCCGCTCTACGATCTCACCTCAAGCGGCCTGACCGAAGCAGACAAGAAGTGGCGGCCCTACGAAGCTAATCGCCATCGGGTGGGTACCATGAACTTTGGCAACAACTTCGGCTTCATCACCATCGACTGGTATCGTAGCAATCCCCTCATTCGATTGCAGATTCGTGATGAAGAGGGGGAGGTCACCATTCAGCAAAAGGTGTTGCTGAGCACGATCCACCCCAATCGAGTGCTGGTGAGCAATGAACCCTCGGCCTCGCCGCCCGGTTCTAGTACGACCACAACGCCAGTTCCTGCCGCCCCCGAAAAGACGAGTGAAGGCACCATCACCACCGAAGAAGCAGCGAAGAAGATCGGCGAGAAGGTCACCGTCGAGTTCACTGTCAGAGCGACCGGCGGGGCGGGGAATCGGGTGTTTCTCAACTCTCTGACCGATTTCCGAGACAGCAAGAACTTCACCGTCGTCCTCGAAAAAGCTTTCCTCGATAAGTCCAAGGATATCACCGCCCCTAAGGACTATTTCAAAGGCAAGAAGATTCAGGTGACCGGCAAGGTGGATACTTACAAGGATACCGCTCAGATCAAAGTCACTGATACGAAGATGCTTAAGATTGTGGGGCCTTAGGAGACTGAAGCCGGGAGGTTTACAGATGGCAGAAAGCTTACCGTGACTGTACGCCGATGACAACGGGGTATGGCGGGAAGACAAGCCCGGCCGCAAAGGGGGTATCGAGTGGGGTGAGATCTTTTCCGTAAGCGGACACAAACTCGATGGTGTTACGGAAGCCTGGACTGTTGTTGAATTGGATTTCGAGTATGGTGAGTTTCTTGAACTGAACGCTGACTGGCCGGGGTTTCAAGAAGTCGTTCGGGCAATCACGCTCCGACTAAATGGTATTTCGCCTTTTTGGCTGGCCGAGATCGAGCAGTTGGAGCCTCGCCAGCCCCCGATCACCGTATGGCGTCGGACCTGACTAAATGAACCTGAAACGTGCTAAACTGGTCTAACTTCTACTCAGTGCGATTCTACATATACTTTCGTCATGAACACGACTCCCACTCGCAAGCGCATCCTCTCTGGCGTTCAGCCTTCGGGCAAGCTCCATTTGGGTAACTATTTTGGGGCGATTCGCCAGCATATCGCCCTGCAAGACATCGGTGAGTGCTTCTACTTCATCGCTGACTATCACTCAATGACCTCGCTACAGGATGCCAACATCCTGCGTGATAATGTGCGAGATGTGGCTCTCGATTATCTGGCACTCGGTCTCGATCCGAACAAGGCTGCTTTCTTCCGTCAGTCTGATGTGCCCGAAGTGACGGAACTCACCTGGTTTCTTTCGACGGTCACCGGCATGGGGTTGCTCGAACGGGCCCATTCCTACAAGGACAAAGTCGCCCGGGGCATCAGCCCCAGCGTTGGCCTGTTCACTTACCCCATCCTGATGGCTGCCGATATTCTGATTTATCGTTCCAATGTTGTACCCGTGGGGCAGGACCAGGTTCAGCATCTCGAAATGACTCGTGACATGGCTGGCTCCTTCAACAGCACCTACAAGACCGATCTGTTCCCACTGCCTGAAGCCAAGCTCGATGTTGCTGCCGTGGTGCCCGGCATCGATGGCAAGAAGATGAGCAAGAGTTATGGCAACACCATCGATATCTTTGCCGAGGGCAAGCATCTCAAGAAGGTGGTGATGAGCATCGTCACCGACAGCACCCCACTGGAAGCACCGAAGAATCCTGACACCTGTAATGTCTTTGCTATCTACTCGCTCTTCGCCACGGAGGCAGAGAAGGCTGACCTTGCCGCCAAGTATCGTGCCGGCGGCTTGGGTTATGGCACCGCTAAGACGATGGTCTACGACAAGATAGAAGCTTACTTTGCAGCAGCTCGGGCCAAACGGAAAGAGTTGCTCAATAACCTCGATCACGTAGAAGCAGTGCTTCAGCAGGGAGCAGCGAAGGCGAGGGCTGAGGCACAAAAGACGATGGACTTGGCCCGCAAGGTGGTGGGGCTCCGGTAACAATCGATGTCACTCATCTATTTGCAATACCACAACTGCGAACAGCAGGGCAGTCTGCCTCATGACTTCAGTCAGGAACCGGCTCGGTTGCAAATCTATACCAAGCTGGCATCAGCGAAGAAGGCGTCGGGGCGTGTGATGCTTATCGTCGGGCTAGGGCACCCTCGTCGATTCTATCTATGGAGCACCTTCACGATTGATCGATGCCAGCAAAAGGCTGATGGTCAGATTCTTCTGGAAGGCCCGGGCTGGCAACTGGCTCCGCCACAACTATTGTCTGGCAGCGACTTTGTCGGCTTCAAAGCCAGTTGTGCCAACTTCATCGGCTTTCGCCAGATCACTGAACTGCCTTTCACGAAGAAGCTGTTGCAACTGGCAGAACGCCATCGTCCGCCGGGGAAGCCTCAAGAGTATCTTGAGTGTTTAAGGACGATTCAACAGACAGCCCTTTCGCCGAAGATTCAGCAACAACTTACAGCACAGATCAACCAACTCGAAGCAACCCAGCATAGATTCTCTGATGAACCCACGGTGGCGCTGAGCATTCGTCAGCCCCATGTCGAAGCGATCTTCCGGGGCATCAAGAAGATTGAGTATCGCCGGGATGCCACCAGCCGACGGGGCAGAATCCACATCTATTCAGCCAAGCTCTTTGCGGATGATCTGCCTCACTGGGTGAAGAAGTATGGCTTCGAGAAGGTGAACCTGGACGAACTGCCCCGTGGAGTCGTGGTGGGAAGCGTCGAACTCTATCGCTGCGACGGCGGTGAATGGCATCTTCGCCATCCGGTAAGAGCCAAGACGCTCCGCCGTCCCACCGGTCGGCCCCAGCCCATCTGGTTCACGCCGTTTGAATAGAGATCTTCTGAATTCGCTGGAATGTTGCCTGGGAGGGCGAGGCTCCCGCCGAGTTTCCAACCATCGCAAAAACAGCTCGGCAGGAGCCTCGCCCTCCCAATCCACTTATGAGAAATGCTATAGTCGGACAATTTCATCACATCAATGGCTTATTGAACATGAAACGGTGCTTAGCAGATAGCCAGTTCTGTTCAGGAGTTTGATGATGGCCAGGATGTACGGAATATCCGCAATAGTATTCATGGTGCTGCTGACCGGGTGTGGCAAATCGAAACAGACGAATGAGAAGAAGAACCTTATCGTCGGTCTGTGGTCAGGGCAGTATCAGAACCTGCCTGCAATCGAGGGCAAGGCTTCCCCCAGCATGACCTTTAATTTCGAGTTCACTTCCGACGGCCAGTTCCGTATGGGCAAGCGGAAGGTCTGGGTCGATGGCACCTACCAGTTCCAAGACGACAAGACCTTCACCGTCGCCATCAAGGGCATGCCTGCCGGGCCGTATCAGATCAAGGAACTGTCTTCTGATCGGCTCGTCTACGAATGGCAGATCGACGAGAAGCGCAACCAGCGGACAGAGCTGACGAGGCAGAAGTAGTACTACTTTCCGCCCTCGGTCTTATTCCCCAGCGATAGCAGAAAGTGCTGAGTACGCACAATCAACGACCCATTGGAGATGGCCGGCGTGGCCATGATGTAGTCATCCGCGGGATTGACCGCCAGCAGTTCAAAGACTGGGCCTGCTTTGACGACATGCACTTCGCCCTGCTCGGAACTGAAGTAGAGCCGGCCATCAGCTGCCACGGGGGAAGCGGTGTAACTGCCGCTGCCGGTGCGTTTCTTGTAGACTTCTTTCCCGGTGGCTGCTTCGTAGCAGCCGATAATGCCTGAGTTGGAACAAGTGTAGAAATAGTCGCCATACAGGATCGGCGTCGGCATGTAGGGCCCGCCCCGCATGGTGCTCCAAATGATGTGAGCGTTCTTGTCTTCCTTCTCTTTCAGGGAGATGTCGCCGCTGGCACCGGGTTTGATGGCAAAGATTGGCTGGATGGGGCGGTTGCCACTGGCGATGTAGACGACATCCTTGCCACAGACGGGAGCGGGAATCGTCGCTTCCGATTTCTTGGCCAGTCGCCAAAGCTCTGCTCCGGTCTTGGGATCGTAACTGCGGGCAAACTGCGAAGCATTGGTGACGATCTCTGTCCGCAGCGAATTGCGCCAGATCACCGGCGAACTCCATGAGGGGATTTCATCACGAGGTGTCGACCAGACCTTGGAGCCATCTTCGAGGTTGAAGGCGGCGATGAAGGAATCCTTGCTTAGATCGCACTGAAGTATCGCCAGCCCATCGTGGATGAGTGGCGAGTTCGCGAAGCCCCATTCATACTCCTGATCGAGCGAGAAGCTCGAATCGAGCGTGCTGAGATCACGCTTCCACAACTGTTTGCCGGTATGATCGTAGCAGTAGAGGCCTTCCGAGCCGAAGCAGGCGATGACATGATTGCCATCCACGGCAATGGTACAGTTGGCCTGGCTGCCTTTGAGATGCCGTTTGATCTTAGGCACGCCTTCATAGGCCTTCTGGTCCCAGAGGATTTGGCCATTGTCTCGATCAATACAGAGAACGTGCCAAGTGTGCTTGGTAGTGTCATCAACGGAGCCGACATCGCCGTAGTTGCCGATGCGGATTTTCTGATCGGGCTTGCTGCTGATGGCGGTCGTCAGGAAGATGTGATTGCCCCACACTACCGGGCACGAATGACCGAGACCCGGAATGGGAGTCTTCCAGCGAACATTCTTGTCTTCTTTGACGTTCCATGTGATGGGAGGATGCTGACCGTCGGCGAGGCCGGTGCCATCGGGGCCACGGAACGAAGGCCAGTTCATGGGTGTCGTCACGGTATCACTACCGACTTTCAGTGGCACCGCAGCGGTGACCGTGGGCTTGGTGAAGCGGTAGAAGGCGTACTCGGCGGTGAAACGGCGCATGATGATGCGGCTGACTTCGCCATCCTTCCATTCGACCCGGAAGCCGGCCCCTTCGGACCCGAGCGGGACGAAGGTATCGGGACCGGTTGGCTTGAGCCAACGACCGCTACCCATCAGTCCAACTTCCTTCAGGGTGATGACAAGATTCGCCCCGCCATCGCTTTCGTAACTGCCGGCGATTTTCTCCCATTTCTTCCGATCAGCTTCTGAAGCAACGGGAATGACCTTGGCACCCGCCTGCTTCATGGCCTCCTGAAGCTTTTCATTCTTATTCGTCGTGGCAGTCAGTAACGCGGAATCGAGTGCATCCTGGCTGACTTTTCCCTCTTCCAGAATCATCTTCACCATGGCTTCGTTGCTGGTGGTCGCAGCCAGATGCAGCGCCGTATCAACATCCCTGGCACCCGCTTTGATCAGCAGCTTGGCGGCGTCTAACTTTTTCCCCGTTGTCACCGTACTTAGCGGCGTCTGATACCAGATGCCATCACGGGCATTGACATCAGCGCCACGTTTGACCAACAGTTCGATCACCTCCTGTTTTCCTTTGCTGGCAGCGATCCACAGTGCCGAGACACCCATCTCGTTTTTTGCATTGATGTCCGCACCCTTATCCAGGGCAGCTTCAATGGCCTTCACATCGCCGGCTCTCACCGCTGTCCAGAGGCTGTCGCGCTTGTCGTCTTTGGCGAAGAGAGAACCGGCAAGCAAGGCCAGGCAGGCACCGGCTAGAAAGGTTATCAAACGTAGTTCAATGCGCATGTGTTCTATCTCAACGGAAAGGAGACTGATGCAGCGTAATCGTTATTCGCTGAGGATGCTACCAAGATTGTACGGATGAGCCATCGTATTCATTTCTTGATCATTTCTGACGTCGATGGTTTTGATTGAAACATATACTTGATAGAGGCAAAAAACCTCGCCGAGTTCGGGCGAGGCTTCCAGGACATCAAAACGGCTCTGTTCAGATTACTTTTCTGTTGTGCTTTCGTCGCTTCCAGTAGGTAGTCGCACTCACCCCAAGCACTCCAGCAGAACCGAGCAGGAGCAATGACGAAGGTTCAGGGACAGCCACGGCGACAGAGACTGCATCAATGAAGATTCCACCGCTGGCCGTATTGCTGGCGGAGGTAGAAGAGATAGTTAAGCGAGTATTTGTCCCCGTGGCAACGAAGCTGTCGCCGAAGATGAAAAAGTCAGCGTTGGGTGGAATGTTCGTCGAGGAGGAATGGAAGATATTATCTGACATCAAGATAGCGCTGTTAGCCACATTGGTGACCACCACGCTGGCTGATTTAAGTTGCCCCAGTTCATCGGGGTTATCAGCATAGGCAAAGGAGACGGTGTAGGTCTTGCCAAGGACGGTGGCGAAGTCCTGGAAAATTGCCCCTCGATTGACTCCATTGAGGTCGAGCCCCTGATTGCCCTGGTAAGCCGGATATGCAACAAAGGGAAGGATCGGGGTGTATCCCACATCCACGGAGCCACTCAGCACGGACCAGCCAAAGCCACTGGGCTCGGTGCCAGGAGTGATGGTGAGATAGGAGCCCGGGCTTAGAACAGGGGATTCAAACCCCCCATTCACAAGTAATTGACCATAGAGATGCCGTGGAGAGCAAAATGCTCCCAGGCACATCAGAAGTAAAACAAGGCGGGGCATCTCAATTCCTCCAAGGGATGTGAAATAAGGTCTCCTGAAGTTACCTGCGTGAAAGCAACGTCCCCCCGCCAGCAATTGTTGGACATTCCGTGCCGGGCGGATTACTGTGGAAGCATGACAGATATTACCCAAATGCTGGATGCTGCTGCCAAGGGCGACCGACAGGCGTTCCATGCACTGTTGCCACGGGTTTACGATGAGCTGCGAACACTGGCAGCCCGGCAGATGGCGAGCGAGCAACCGGGACAGACGTTGCAGCCCACCGCGCTCGTCCACGAAGCATTTCTGCGCCTGGTAGGAAGCCCCTCAGGTCGAACGAGCGATACAGCGAAGTTCTCGGATCGCCGCTACTTCTTTGCAGCGGCAGCTGAGGCAATGAGGCGGATTCTCATCGACAATCACCGTCGCAAGAAGACTGTCAAACACGGTGGCCAGATGCAGCGCATCGATCTGGAAACCTTCAATCCAGCCGCACCTGAAGACGACAACTATCTGGAATCGCTCGCCACCGCTTTAGACGGTTTGGCGCTGGAGGACCCGGTCGCTGCTGAGCTGGTGAATCTCCGGTGGTTTGCTGGTCGGTCGATGCCGGAGGTAGCGGAGTTGCTGGACCTGCCCCTTCGTTCCGCCGAGCGGCAATGGGCGTATGCCAGGGCGTGGCTGTATCAACGGTTGCAGGAGTAAAATGAGTGCCACTGTCTCAGTACTCCCTGACAGTGCCGGACTTGACGGTTGCTCAGCACCGTTAAGGAGTACCGAAACGGTGGCACCCTTGAACATTTCCGTCTCGCCATCCCACATCACAACGATTCTGGCGGATTAATCCCATTTTATCGCATGGTAGAGTGAACACGGGAATGCACTATGTCTGATAAAGAACTTTTCATCGCCGCTTTGGAGGTGACCGCATCCGATCTGGCACAGTTTCTTCAACAAAAAGCAGAAGATGCCGACCAACGGAAACGGGTTGAGGCGCTGCTGAAAGCTCATCTCGAGGCCGGCCCATTCCTGCGTGAAAAGACAGGAGAGCAACCCCTTACCGATCCAGTCCATGTCGCACCACAGAGTTTCGGAAGCGATCAAGAAGGACAGGTCATCGGGCAGCGTTACAAGCTCATCGCACCGATTGGCGAAGGGGGCATGGGGGCTGTCTGGAAGGCGGAACAACTGGAACCGGTGCGACGCCTCGTGGCAGTCAAGCTCATCAAGCCTGGCATGGATTCGCAGCAGGTGCTCGCCCGTTTTGATGCTGAGCGCCAAGCTCTGGCCTTGATGGATCACCCCCATATTGCACGCATCCTCGATGGCGGAGCGATGGCGGATGGCAGGCCCTACTTTGTCATGGAACTGGTACGGGGCATTCCTGTCACCCGTTACTGCGACGACAAGCAACTCTCCATCAAGCATCGGCTGCAACTCTTCACCCAGATCTGCCAGGCAGTCCAACATGCCCATCAGAAGGGCATCCTGCATCGTGATCTCAAGCCGAGCAACCTGTTGGTCATGGAACAAGAAGGCAAGTCGGTACCAAAGGTAATTGACTTCGGGCTGGCCAAGGCGATTCAACCCTCGTTGATGCTGACCGAGCAAACCCTGCACACGTCACTGGGAACCGTGGTGGGTACCCCGCTCTACATGGCACCTGAGCAGGTGGAACAGAAAAATCTTGATGTTGATACCCGTGCTGATATCTTCGCTCTGGGAGTCGTACTTTATGAATTGCTAACCGGCACTACACCGCTGGAACGAGAACGCTTCCGTACCGCTGCCTGGGATGAAGTGAAGCGGCTCATCCAGGAAGAGGAACCGCCCAAACCGAGCACCAGGCTTTCGTCGACCGATTCTCTTCCCAGTATCGCTGTCCGGCGAGACATGGAGCCTGCCAGGCTGGGCCGCTTTCTGCGGGGCGACCTCGACTGGATCGTGATGAAGACGCTGGAGAAGGATCGCAATCGCCGCTATGCTTCAGCCAACGCTCTGGCCGAAGATGTGAACCGCTTTCTGAATAATGAACCCGTTTCGGCCGGGCCTCCGTCGGCCAGCTATAAGATTCGGAAGTTTGTAAGACGCCATCGGGGCGCGGTGCTGGCTGCCGCTGCTATGGTGTTGTTACTCTTGGCCGGCATCATCGGCACCACTTGGGGAATGATCTTGGCCTGGAAGCAGCGCGACCGGGCCGAACTGGCTGAAAAGGCTGAACGTCTACAGAGGGAACAGACCGAGCAGGCGTCCAATATCACCAAGGTCGTGAATAACTTCCTGTTGGATGATCTCCTCGGCCAGGCAAATATGAGTCGACAGCCCAAGGAGGCAGGCGAACGTTCCGCTGACCTGAAAGTGCGGACCCTGGTGGATCGCGCTGCGGCGAAGATCGAAGGCAAGTTTAACGATGCCCCCTTTACCGAGATGGCCATCCGGACTACGCTCGGCGGGGTGTACGAGTCCCTGGGTTTGTATATTGAGGCGGAGAAGCATTTACTTCGAGCGGTGGAACTGGGTGAACTGCATCTGGATGCAAATCATGAAAAGCGGATCCAGGCCAATAGCAACATGGCATACCTGCGGGAACGCCAAGGGCAGTATGAGGAAGCAGCTCGGCTTCGGGAGTCGACGGTCAAGAAAGAAACAGAGAAGAAAGGAGCCGATCATCCCGACACCTTGCATGCGCGACTGCGTGAAGCCAAACTGTTAAATAAGCAACGGAAGCCTGCTGATGCAGAAAAACTGGTGCGTGAGGTGTTAACTCACGTCAAGCAGCTTCCTCCTCTCTCTGTTGCCATGGCTCAACATGAACTGGCTTCAGCACTTGACCATCAAGAACGCTACACGGAAGCGGAACCACTCTTCCGCCAGGCGCTGGCCGTGCGTCTGAAGGAGCTCGGTGCCGACCATCATGACGTGATTTCCAATCAGGAAAACCTGGGACTGAACCTGATGAATCAAGGGAAACTCGCTGATGCTAAGTCACTCTTCGAAACTATCATCGCTATTCGTGAATCCAAACTGGGAGCTGACCATCCCGACACGCTGGTGTCACGGGGCAACTACGCTTTGTTGCTGAAGAAGATGGGTAAACACGATGAGGCTATTGCCCTCTTCACCGAAGTGCTCCAACAGAAGGTCAAGAAACACGGCCCGGATCATCCCACGACGCTGGCCACTCGCTTCAACCTCGCCTGTTACTTTGATGATCTAAAACAGTATGCCCAGGCAGAACCCCTGTTTATGGAAAACGTCGACTACTGTGTCAGTAAGTTGGGGCCCAGCCATGTCAATACCTTGAGAACCAAGATGGCCTTGGCACAAGTCTACCTCAATGTGAAGAAGTACGTTGAGGCAGAGCCCCTCTTTCGGGAATGCCTGGAAGCCCGGGACAAGTATCGCCTGTTCGGTGCCAATCCCGATATCCTGGAACAGAACCTAGGCATCGTGCTTCATATGCAAGGAAAGTACACCGAGGCAGAGCCCCTTCTGCTGCGAGCATACGAGATGATCACGCCAGACAAATACAAAGATGCTGTCGTCCAGAGGCCCCGCATCGCCGGCTGGCTGGCGACACTCTACGAGAAAACGGGAAAGCCTGAGGAGGCAGCGAAGTGGAAGGCTAAGGTTCAACCAGTCTCAAAATGAAACAGGCAGCGGTAACCGCAGTTGATCGATTTAAGGAATCAAAATGATACGCAAGTAGTTCATAAAAGTGCCCCCTGAAGGACTCGAACCTTCGACCCGCTGATTAAGAGTCAGCTGCTCTACCAACTGAGCTAAGAGGGCATGAACTTTGGACTATTTTTCTAGCGACCATCACCACATCGGCAATGGTGAAAAGCTGTCAGCTATCAGCTTTCAGCTATCAGCCCATAAATAACAGACAGGATCGACAAGCTATGGTTCGGATTATCGTTGTGTCCAAAAAGACAAAGGCAGGGGAAACCCCTGCCTCTGTGTGGCTGATAGCTGACGGCTGACAGCTTAGATGTCGTAATACATCATGAATTCATAAGGATGCGGACGCAGTCTGACGGCATCAGCTTCCTTTTCGGTCTTGTACCAGATCCAAGTGTCGATCACGTCGGGGGTGAAGACATCGCCCTTGAGGAGGAACTGGTGGCCCTTTCTCAGGCAGCTCAAGGCCTCTTCCAGGCTGCCTGGCGCCTTGGGGACCTTGGCCAATTCTTCTGGTTCCAGATCGTAGATGTCCTTGTCCAACGGTTCGCCGGGGTGGACCTTGTTCTGGATGCCGTCGATCATCGCCATCAACATGGCGGCGAAGGCGAGGTAGGGATTACATGAGGGATCAGGACAACGGAACTCCAGTCGCTTCTGCTTGGGGGAAGGGCTGTAGACCGGGATGCGAATGGAAGCGGATCGGTTACGTCGGCTGTAAGCCAGGTTGACCGGAGCTTCGTAACCGGGCACCAGTCGCTTGTAGCTGTTGGTGGTGGGGTTGCAGAAGCCGCACAGGGCCGGGGCGTGCTTGAGCAAGCCGCCGATAGCGTACATAGCCATGTCGGACATGCCGGCGTAGCCAGAGCCGGCGAAGAGGTTGGTGCCACCCTTCCACAAGCTGGCGTGGACGTGCATTCCGGAGCCGTTATCGCCGAAAAGGGGCTTGGGCATGAACGTGGCTGTCTTGCCATGCCGCTTGGCGACGTTCTTGACGATGTACTTGAGCTTGAGGACGTTGTCAGCCATGGTGACAAGGTCGTTGAAGCGGATATCAATTTCAGCCTGGCCGCCGGTGGCGACTTCATGGTGCTGGCGTTCGACCTGCATGCCGCATTCGTTCATGATGAGCATCATCTCGGAACGCATGTCGTCCTGAGAGTCGGCAGGCGGGCAGGGGAAGTAGCCTTCCTTGTAGCGAAGCTTGTAGCCGAGGTTGGGTCGGCCATCGAGTTCGAACTCACGGCCGGTGTTCCAGGCGCCTTCTTCGGAATCGAGGAAGTAGTAACCCGAGTGCTGGTTCTGATCGAAGCGGACGGTATCAAAAACAAAAAACTCCGGTTCAGGACCGAAGTAAGCGACGTCTGCCAATCCCTGTGCCTTCATGTAGTTCACCGCTTTGCGGGCGATGTTGCGAGGATCACGGGAGTAGTCCTCGCGGGTTAGAGGGTCCTGAATATTACAAATAATCGTCAGGGTGGGGGTGGCGGTGAAGGGATCGACAAATGCTGTCTCAGCTTGGGGGATGACGAGCATGTCGGATTCGTTGATCGCCTGCCAGCCGCGGATGGAGGAGCCATCAAAGCCGAGGCCTTCCTCGAAGATGCTTTCTTCCATTTC